>JAFULU010000315.1 GCA_017483125.1 Clostridia bacterium | reverse complement strand
TCGGGTATGATTTCTCTTGGCGGATCAAGGGTTTCCGTATACACCCGTATGAAAAAGTAAACCCGCTCTCCTCATCCACCACCTGCGGTGGTCCCCCTTCCCCGCTGGGGAAGGCTCACGAGGAAACCCACCGATAAACTGCAATTTGTATTCCAACAAAAAACGCAAGGGATCCTTTTGTTCCCTTGCGTTTTTTTGTTGTCGTCAGCCCCGATCGTCGGGGGCCTTGAACTCTCTGGACTTGGAGATGCACTTGTAGGCGGGACGGATGATCTTACCCGCGGTCATGTACTCCTCCATGCGGTGGGCGCACCAGCCTGTGGCGCGGGCGATGGTGAAGAGGGGGGTGTACATTTCGGTGGGGATACCCAGCATACGGTAGACCAGACCCGAGTAGAGGTCCACGTTGGCGCACATCTCCTGGGAAACGCCCTTGAATGCGCGGAAGATCTCGGGTGTGAGGCGCTCGATGGACTCCAGGAGGTCGAAGTCGTCGCCGTAGCCCTTCTCGTAGGCCTGCTCGCGGGCGAACTTCTTGAGGAGCACGGCGCGGGGGTCGGACTTGGTGTAGACCGCGTGGCCCATACCGTAGATGAGGCCGCTGCCGTCCCCCGCTTCCTTATTGAGGATCTTGAGGAGGAAGGAGGCCAGCTCGTCGTCGTTTTTGGGATTCTCCACGTTGGCCTTGATGCAGTCGAACATTTCCACCACCTTGAGGTTGGCGCCACCGTGACGGGGACCCTTCAGAGCTCCGATGCCGCCTGCAATGGCGGAGTAGGTGTCGGTGCCCGAGGAGGACAGGACGCGGGTGGTGAAGGTGGAGCAGTTACCGCCGCCATGCTCGGCGTGGATAACCAGGCAGAGGTCAAGCAGGTGTGCCTCGGCCTCGGTGTACTTCTTATCCGAGCGGAGGACGCGGAGGAAGTTTTCGGCGGTACTGAGGTTATCGTGGGGGTTATGGAGGGTCAGGGACTTATTGAAGAAGGCGTTGCGGTAGACCGAGTAGGACTGGGCGGCGATGACGGGGAGGCGGGCCACGATCTCAATGGACTGGCGGAGCATATTGTCCAGGGAGACATCGTCGGGGTTATCGTCGTAGGCGTAGAGGGCCAGCACCGAGCTCTGGAGCTTGTTCATGATGGAGCGGGAGGGGGCCTTCATGATGATGTCCTCGGTGAAGCGGGGAGGCAGGCGGCGCAGGGTGGCCAGCAGGTCGTTGAACTCGGCCAGCTCCTCGCGGGTGGGCAGGTGACCGAAGAAGAGGAGGAAGGTGGTCTCCTCAAAGCCGAAGCGGTTCTCGGCGACGAAGTTGTGGATGAGGTCCCGCAGGTCGTAGCCGCGGTACTCCAGAACACCCTCTACGGGGTACTTATCGCCCTCGCTGACCACGTAGCCGTGGGCCGAGCCGACGCGGGTAACACCCGCCATAACGCCGGTGCCGTCGGCCTCGCGGAGACCTCTCTTGACGCGGTAGCCGTCAAAGGCGGAGCGGGGGATGGTGTATGCGGAGCGGGAGGAGCTCAGAAGGGTATTGAACTCCTGCTCGGCTCTCTCGTCCATTTCCTGGTATTCGTTGACGTAAGGGTTGTGATTGAATGGCATAGTGGGCCTCCATGGGTCGGTGCGTATTTGCCGCAGGCGAGCCGCAGCTGAGACTGCGATCGGACACGGCGGGTAGGACAATGTGTATAGTATACCACACTTTTGATGATTTTGCAAGAGGTTATTGAAAATATTTCAAAATTTCCTTGTTTTTTCTGTTTAAATTGGGTTTATTTCTCGGTTTTTGCATGAATTTCGGCATAGTTTTTCAATTTGAGCGACAAAAAAGACCCACTCCCGAGGGAAATGGGTCTATGATCTCAGTGTCTGGGCGGGTTGGGTGCCTCGGCCATAGCCGACAGGGTGGGAATATGGCAGACGGTGAAGCTCTCCCCGAACAGGCTGATGAGGGTACCGCCCAGCTGGCCCGGGGTGTGGTAATCGTACTGCCCCGTCTTCAGCCCGTAGGTCCAGCGGATGCCCTGCCAGAGCACCGAGGTGTTATTGGCGTGGCAATGTCCCACGAAGACGCCGTCGACACCCGCCCTATGGAGCCTGTCCACGAAGTCCTCGGGGGTGCCGAAGCAGCCGATGGGCTCCCGCTTGCAGCCGAAGTCGCCGTCCTTTGCGGGGGAGGTGACCCCGATGACGTACTTTTCTCCCTCGTCGGAGGTCTGGTAGCCCTTCTCCACGGCGGCTTGGTGGAACTGGAAGCAGGGGATATGAAAGCAGTGGAAGGAGGGGACGGGGGTGCCGCCGCTCACCGCGGTCAGACGGTCGGCGGTGGAGTAGAGCCACTCATACTGGTCGGTCGTAAGCCCGGGGCCTCTGCGGACCGAGGCATCGGGGGAGCCCATGCAGGCTCCCGAATCCATCATGTAGAGGGCGCGGCAGGGGGTGCCGTTGCGGGTGATGAGCACCGAGTAGTTGCCGTTGCCCGTGGTGCTTCCCTTTTTGAAGAGGCAGTAGGGGGCGGCCTCAAAGCGGGCATTCTGCCAGTCCACGCCCTTGCGGGACTCGTTGTCGTGGTTGCCGTAGACGGGTGCCCAGGGGATACCGAAGCTGTCCATGAAGTCACAGAACAGCTCAAAGCTCCTGCCGCTGTCGTCGAACTCGCCGTAGATCACGTCCCCCGTGATGAAAATGAGGTCGGGGGTGGCCTGGGCGATGACGCTTTTGATCTGGTCGGTGCACTGGACGGGGATGGCCTCGGGCTGCCACAGGGCGATCTCCCGCTCATTGAGGCGGTCGGGGGTTCTCTGCTGGGTAGCGTCGATGATCTGCATATCCGTCAGCTGGAGCAAGCGGATCGGGCGGTCGGCAGGGAGGTCAAGGACGAAGTCCGCGATGCCCGTATAGGGGGCGGGAACGGGGCAGGCTTTGCCGTAGAGAGTGGACATGGAGACTCCTTTCTGTGGATATACAGGATATGAGATACAAGATACGAGATACAAGATGCAAGATACAGCCTGGTTTCATCCTATCTTGTATCTTTGTATCTTGTATCTTTGTATCTGTTACTTCCCATACGCCATGACCATCATGTGGGTCAATGCCTTGGCCTCGGCCATGCCGCAGCCGGGGAGGATATTCCCCGTGACGAACTGGAGGATGGGGGCGGGGTCGCCCTGCGGGATAGAGACCTCCACCTCCTGTCCGCCCGTGGCGGCGGTGCGCTTGGTCACGCGGTCGCCCTCCATGCGAACAATTCCGTTCTCGCCGTGGACCTCGAAGACCACAGGATCGTTGGTGGAGACGAAGCCCGTCTCATTGATGGCGATGGCACCGCTCTCGTAGGACATGACCGTCACGGCGTTGTCCTCCACGCGGTCGGTGTTCTTCTCGGCTACGGCGGGAGAGTCGCAGGAGACCGTCAAGGCGGAGGAGGCGGCCACGGGGACGCCCAGGATCCACTGGGTGAGGTACATACCGTGGGCGCCCAGGTCGATCATAGCACCGCCGCCGCATTCCTCGGCGTTGTAGAAGTGGGCGGGGAGCCAGTTGCCGGTACTGCCGTTGTGGCAGTTGCGGAAGCGGAGGTAGTTGATCTTGCCCAGCTCGCCGCTGTCGGCCACGGCCTTGACGGCCTTACGGGAGCCGACGTATTTCTGGAACAGGGAGATGACGAAGGTGACACCGCTCTCGTTTACGGCGGTCTCGATGGCGTCGCACTCGGCGTCGGTGAGGGCCAGCACCTTCTCGGTGAAGATATGCTTCCCTGCCTTGGCGGCGGCGATGATGTCGGCGGTGTGATCCTTGGTGGCGGAGCAGATAATGACGGCCTCGCAGTCGCTTGCCAGGAGGTCCTCCACGGTAGCGAAGCGGGGGAGGCCGAAGTGGGCGGCGAAGGCCTCTGCCAGCGCGTCGTTGCGCTCAAAGAAGCCTACCACCTCGCCGTGGGCCAGGGCGGTGCGGGTATAGTCGGGGGCGTGGACGTGCCAGACGCCGATGATGGCGATTTTCATGGGGGGATTCCTTTCTTTGGAGAATGGGGGGAGTATTTCAGATTTGGGTTTGGCGTTGCCTTCACGCCCGAAGGGCATATCGTGCCCAAGGGGCATATCTCGCCCGAAGGGCATATCGCGCGCAAAGCGCATATCGCTCGCCGCAAGGCGAAACCAGCATATTTGTGAGTTTGCGAGATGCCCTGCGGGCACGATATGCCCCTTGGGCGCGATATGCCTTGCAGGCGCGATATGCCCTTCGGGCGTGGCGGGCTTCACCCGATTATCTTTTCACGCGGAACGTACGGGTCACATCCCCGCTCATGTCCACCACGAAGGAGAAGGAGTAGGTTCCGTCGCCGTCGTAGTGTACCATGTATCCGTCATACTTGTTGGTCTCGGAGGCGGTGTTGTAGGCGACCCAGTTGCCGTCCACGAACTCCTCAATGGTAGGCTTCTCATAGCCCTCGAAGCCGAAAACACGGACGGTCATGCGGTTATCCGCGCCCGACAGGGTGAACTCGGCGGTCTGGCCCTCGGCCTTGATGAGAGGCATATAGACGTCGGGGATGAGGGTGCCCGTCTTGACCTCGGTCTTGATGGGATCCAGGCAGGTGTCGTTTCGGACGTTCAGGACGTTGGAGATATCGTCCTTGGCCACCTGGGGAGAGCCCCAGGGCATGAGGATCATGTTGATGGTGATCTCATCCCCCGCCTTCAGGGTGACCTCGCCCAGATCGAAGGTCAGGCGGCCGTAGTTCAGGCCCTGCCAGCAGTCCTCAAAGAGGATACCGCCGGTATAGGCCTCGCCGCCGATGGTGGCCTTGTAGTCCTTGATGACGGCAGCCATATTGACGTAGTCACCACCGCCCGAGGAGTAGGAGTAGGACACGAAGGGGGACTGATCTCCCAGCTTGTAGAAGGTGGGCTCGCCTCCCTTGGCGGCGTTCTTCACCACGGGCTGGTTATTCTCGTCCAGATAGCCCAGGGTATCGTAGATCACGGCGCGGCCGTCCATGGAGAAGAAGGTGAAGTCCTTCTTGAAATTCTTGAAGGGAATGTCCTCCAGCACCTTCATGCGGATCTCGTAGTAGGTGCGGTTCTCGTCGCTCTGGGGCATCTCCATGTGGCGGTAATCCACCGAGATGCGGCCGTCGTCGGTGACGTAGTTCATCCAGATATCTGCGTAGGTGGGGCCATGGGAGATCATCTCATCCACGGTGTTCTCGGAGGCGTACTCGTTGCCCTCGGCGTCGGTGTAGTGGAGGAAGTAGAGGCGGCCTGCCGAGGTGTGCTGGGGCTGACCTGCCCACAGGGGAGCGGACATGGCGCGGAAGTCGGGGAGGGTCCACTTATCCTTGCCGTAGACGTAGTAGGGGGCGATGCAGTTGGTCTCGGTAACACCCGTGGAGAGGTGGTAGTAGGCGATGTGGAACTGGATGGAGGAGATCTGCTTCAGGGGGAAGATGCCCCAGTTCTGGTAGAGGTTGAGCACCGAGAACTTGACGGTCTCACCGCTCTTTACCACCATGGGGAAATAGGTTTCGCCGTAGGCGGGGTCGCCGTGGTCAAAGATAGGCTCCTCGTTCTCGCCCTGGAAGTTCTTGCAGACCTGCATGAGGTAGGGCAGAACGCGGTTCTGATCGTCCAGCAGGGCGGCGCACTCCAGCGCACCGTTGAGGGTGTGGGTGTACATGTAGATATTGCGGTCGGCGGAGTCGCCCTTGACCTCCACGTCGATGCGGAAGTGGCGGTCGG
The DNA here is from genome assembly GCA_017483125.1 of Clostridia bacterium. Classification (GTDB taxonomy): domain Bacteria; phylum Bacillota; class Clostridia; order Oscillospirales; family CAG-272; genus CAMEON01. The sequence goes on along the minus strand of JAFULU010000315.1, from coordinate 3,207 downwards.
GGTTCTTATAGTAGGCATCGTTGAACTCGGTACCCTGGAGGTCCAGGCGGTAGGAGCCGCGCAGGGCGTCGTAGCCCAGGGACCTGCCGTTAAAGGTCTTGGAGGTGACGGTGACCGTCAGAGGATTGCGCTCCTCGCGGACGGCCTTACGGAATCCCTCGAAATCGTGGGTGGTGTCGTTGTAGATGCGCTGGCTGAGGTAGATATCCTCCAGATTCTTGTAGGAGGACTTGGCGGGGGACTTCTGGTCGATGACGTAGAAGCCGTCGCGCTCGGTGACGGTCATGTTGCCCACGCCGGGATCCAGGGTCAGGATGTAGCCGAAGACACCCGCGCGGTCGATATCGAAGGCCACGGCGGTGGCGGTGCTCCAGTCCACGCCCTCCAGGGTGGTATGCTCACCGCTTCCGTCGATGACCAGCAGGGATCCCACGCGGGACTTGTCGATGGCGGTCTCCATGCCATAGGCGGTCATATTTCTGACCTCGTCGGTGGTGACCATATGGATGGCGGTGTGGAGCTTGTCGGGGTAGGTGTAGAGGACACGGTCCACACCCACGGCGGGGACGTCGGAGGAGGTGGTCTTGACCGCCTTGATCTCGGTGATCTCCACCACCTCGCCGCCCTTGGCACCCACGTCCACACGGAGGGACTTCAGGGTGCCGCCGTAGTCGGTGACGTTGTTCAGGGGGACAAGATAGGTACGAAGCTCCCCGGGGGTCACCGAGAAAGAGACGTGCTGGGAGCCGTCGATACCACCATGAGAGCCCGCGGCCAGGTAGAAGGTGGCGTCGGCGGCGTACTCGGTGCGCATGGTCACCAGCAGGGCGTCGTAGACCTCGGCGTCCACCTTGTAGGCATAGGCGAAATTGACGTAGGGATCGTCGGGGGATTCCACCGTGATGGTGACTTTACCCGTCTTGCGGTCCTTTACGGCGGTGGCACTGTGACCGCCGAAGCCACCCACCTTCTTGAGCATATCCACGGGCTCCACCGACTCGTCCACGATACGGGAATCCCCGAAGTTCTGCCCGCGGATGTGGGTCTCGTAGTGGTAGGCACCGTAGAGGAAGATGTTCATGGAGCCGCTGGCGGTGGAGTCCTTGGAGTAGAGACGCTTTCCGCCCGCCTCCACGTAGGCCGACATGGTGTCGCGGAGGTAGGGCACGCCGTACTCGTTGACGAAGGTGGACACCTGTCGGTTGCCCGCCGTGGCCATTTCGTTCACAACGGTCATGGTCTGATTGGTCATGAGGAAGGCACCGCGGTCACCGTCGGTGAAGTAGCCCTGGACACCGTTGGCCACGCTGTGGGCGTAGGCAATGCTCTCGCCGTAGGCACCCGTGAGGGTGGGGCCTGCCACGGGGGCGGTCTCGTCCACGGCCTTGCAGACGTAGCCCTGCTTAATGGCCAGGCGGTTGCCGTCCGAGATGAGGTCGGCGGAAAGCTTGTCCAGAGCGGCGGTCATGCCCGCCTCGGTGTTGGCACCGATGAAGAGCTTTTCACCGATGGCGGCGACGTGGTAGCCCGCGTTGCCCACGGCGTAGAAGTCATCGGCCAGCTCGGAGTTTCGGTTGGTGTAGCCTACCACGATCTCACGGGCGGTGGCTTCGGTGGCGGTGTCCACGGCGGGGGTGACGGTGACGCCGAGATCGGCCAGGGTACTCACCAGGCGGTCGGCGGCGGTCAGCTCCCAGGCGGCTGCGTAGTCGGGGATAATCACCGTATAGGCGGTCTGTCCGTCGGCGGTCAGCAGGAGGGTATTCTCAAAGGCGTCGGGCTCACTTGTCTCGGTGTCGAGGGGAAGAGAGTCGGTGACGCTGCCTTGGCTGTCGGTGGTCTCCTCGGGGACTTGCGCGGGCTTGCAGGCCGTCAGGACGGCGGGGAGCAGCAGGAGCAGAGCCAAAGCCAGGGAGGAGAGGCGGATCAGGGTAGGTTTCATAGCGGAAGCTTCCTTTCGTTTGATAGTATCATTATAACATAGGATCGCACAAAACTCAATGAACAAATGTGACAAATACACCATCCCATTTTTGACAAAAACAGAGAGGGCGGAACCGTGTCCGCCCCCTCGAAATGGGTGATTTACTTCAAGAAACCGTTGATGATCTGCTCCTCGGCTTCCTTTTCGGTCAGACCCAGGGTCATGAGCTTGATGAGCTGCTCACCCGCGATCTTACCGATGGCGGCCTCATGGATGAGGGAGGCCTCGGTGTGGTTGGCCTCGATCTGGGGCACGGCCACCACCTTGGCGGCATCCATGATGATGGCGTCGCACTCGGTGTGGCCCGAGGAGCGGGCGTTGCCGTTGACCTTGGAGTAGAAGTACTGTCTGGAGTCCTCCTTGGCCACCGAGCGGGACACCACGTGGCATCCGCAGTCCTCACCGTCCAGATCCACCTCGAAGTGGGTCTCGGCGAACTGGGTGCCGTGGGTCATGATCTTCTCGTGGATGATGAGGGTGGAGCGGTCGTGGAGCTTGGCCTTGGTGGTTCTGTTGGTGGAGTCCACGCCCTTGATCTGGGCGGTCTCCATCTCCATGTAGGAGCCCTCGGCCATTTCCACCTCGGTGGTGGGGTTCATGATGCGGCCGCCCTTGCCGTCGCCCGAGCCGTAGTGCTTCTCCACGTACTTGACCTTGGCGTTCTTGCCCACGAAGAAGCGGTGGATGCCGCTGTGCTCGCTGTCACCGTCCCCCGCGTTGTGGATGCCGCAGCCCGCCACGATGGTGACGTCGCAGTCCGCGCCGATGTGGAAGTCGTTGTAGACCAGCTCCTTGAGTCCCGACTGGGAGAGGATCACGGGGATGTGCATACTCTCGTTCTTGGTACCGGGCTGGATGTAGATGTCGATGCCGGGGGCGTCGGTCTTCTTGACGATCTGGATATGCTCGGAGGAGTTCTTGCCCTCCAGCTGACCGTTGATGCGGAGGGAGTAAGCGCCCTCGGGCATTTTGTGGAGGTCGGCGACCTGCGCCAACAGTTCTTTTTGGATGGGATCGAGTCCTTTACGCTCTGCCATATGGGTGACTCCTTTCAGTTATTCTTGGTGACGGTGTAGCGGCAACCCGCGGAGGCGTGGAGCAGCTCGGGGAGGATCTCCTCCTTGGTGCCCACAGCGCTGACGCGGCCGTCGGCGATGACGATGACCTTATCGGCGATGTCCAGGATGCGCTCCTGGTGGGAAATGATGAGGATGGTGCCGCTG
>JAFULU010000314.1 GCA_017483125.1 Clostridia bacterium | reverse complement strand
GCACTATCAGGAAAGGTTTTTATATGGAGGAAAGCAGATCATTTCCCTTCGGGAAATGTCCATTTATCGGCTACTCATCCACCGCTTCGCGGTCCCCCTTCCCTCACAAGGGAAGGCTTTCAACGAGGAAACCCAACAGCCCGATAAACCCCAATTTGAAAGTTTCTCCCAAACTTACAAAAACAACCCGACGGAATCCCCCTCCGTCGGGTCGTTTTCCTATTCACTTACTCCTCCACGCTGTACGCGCACCACGCGCCGTTCGTGAAGTCGGGGAAGGCCACGGGCATACCGCCCTTGGCGATGGACTCCTCGGAGAGAGCCGTGACCGCCATCCAGGCCGCGCCGTCGTAGACGTCGATGGGGCAGGGCTTACCGAGACGGACGCACTCGATGAACTCGTTGTACACCAGACCGTCCATGCCGCCGTGACCGCCGCGGATGCCGTTTGCCAGGTAATCCACCCAGACGGGGTGACGGTACTTCTCAAAATACTTGACCTGGTTGTTCCACTCAGGAGACCAGTCCCAATGCTCCTTGCCGCCCATGTCGGCGTCGATGAAGAAGGAGCGGGTGTCCTCCTGGTACATACCCTTGGTGCCCTGGATGGTAAAGCCTCGGCTGTAGGGGCGGGGGAGGGAGGTATCCAGATGGAGGGTGACGGTCTCGCCGCGGGCGCACTTGATGACCGTGGTGACCACGTCGCCCTGGGCAAACTTGGCGGTGGCCAGCTCTTGGTTGGCATTGGGATGATCGGCGGCGAACTGGTTCAGCCCCGCCGACTTGGAGGCCACCGAAACCAGGGACAGGAAGCGGTTGCCGCGGTTGATGTCCAGGATCTGGGCGATGGGGCCCAGCTCGTGGGTGGGGTAGTTCTCGCAGTTGCGGGTCAGGTAGTTGCGGAGACGGTAGTGGCGGTTCTCCTTGCCGAAGATGATCTCGTCGCGGAGATCGTGGCGGTAGCCGCCCTCGCAGTGGACGACCTCACCGAACAGGCCCAGCTTGACCATATGCATGACGCTCATCTCTGCCTCGCCGTAGCAGCAGTTCTCCAAGAGCATGAAGGGGGTCTTGGTGCGCTCGTAGGTGCGGACCAGCTGCCAGCAATCGTCGATGGAGTAGGCCCCGCCCACCTCCATACCCACGGCGATCCCCCGCTCCATGGCGTAGTAGGCGATGGGGAAGTGGGACTCCCAGGCGCTCATGATGAGGACGGCGTCCACGTCGTCGCGGTCCAGAACCTCCCTGTAATCGGTGGAGGCAAAGGGGCGGTTCCCCTCGCCGTAGACCTTCTCCACAGCGTCGGCGGCGCGGTTCAGACGATCCTCGTACAGGTCGCAGACGGCGGTGATCCTTACGTTATCCATATGTAAAAGCAGGGCGTGGAGCATGGAATACCCCCGCGCACCCAGACCGATAGCGGCAGTTCTGACTTGATCCATAATGTTCTTCCGTCCTTTCGGGGTGATAGGTCTATTGTACTATAAAAGACGGATATTGTCAAGAGGAAAGAAGGAAGTTGTTCAAATATGGGTTTATCGGTGGGTCAGGAACAGAACCGAACCTTTCCCCTCATCCACCGCTTCGCGGTCCCCCTTCCCCCAAGGGAAGGCTTACGTCAATGCCCCGCTTCCTCTGTAACAATTCAAAAAAACATTGTCTGATAAGAAAATAGTGCGGTTTCCTCAATGAGCCTTCCCTTGGGGG
>JAFULU010000313.1 GCA_017483125.1 Clostridia bacterium | reverse complement strand
GGTACCAATGTTAACGTGGGGCTTGGTGCGCTCGAATGTAGCCTTTGCCATTGTAAACTTCCTCAATAAAATAAATTTTTAAATAAGGTTTTAAGGGTGAATGATCGGTGCGCTCCCCCTTTTGGGGGAACGTCACCGGATATAAGGATGCGGATCAGTTGTTCTTACCGCGAGCCTTAACGATCTCCTCCTGGATGCTCTTGGGCACTTCTGCGAAGTGGCTGGGCTCCATGAAGTAGAGGCCGCGACCCTGGGTCTTGGAACGCAGGTCGGTCGCGTAGCCGAACATGCAGGAGAGGGGTACGTAAGCCGTGATCTCCTCGATACCGCCGTTACCGGCCTCCATGGACTGGATCTGGCCGCGGCGGGAGTTGAAGTCGCCGATGACGTCGCCCATGTACTCCTCAGGGACAATGGTAACGACCTTCATCATAGGCTCGGTGAGGACGGGATCGGCCTTTCTCATAGCCTCCTTGAAGGCCATGGAGCCGGCGATCTTGAACGCCATCTCGGACGAGTCGACCTCGTGGTAGGAACCGTCGTTCAGGGTGACCTTCACGTCAACGACGTTGTAGCCTGCCAGAACACCGGTCTGCATAGCGCCCTGGATACCGCTGTCAACAGCGGGGATGTACTCCTTGGGAATCGCACCGCCCACGACGGCGTTGACAAACTCGTAACCCTTACCGGGCTCGTTGGGCTCCAGCGTGATCTTGACGTGACCGTACTGACCGGAACCACCGGACTGACGCTTGTACTTGGTATCCTGATCGACTGCCTTGCGGATGGTCTCCTTGTAGGCAACCTGAGGCTTACCGATATTTGCCTCCACCTTAAACTCGCGGAGCATACGCTCAACGATGATGTCCAGGTGAAGCTCACCCATACCGGCGATGATGGTCTGACCGGTCTCCTCGTCGGTGTAGGCACGGAAGGTAGGATCCTCCTCAGCCAGCTTGGCGAGGGCGATGCCCATCTTCTCCTGGCCGGCGCGGGTCTTGGGCTCGATAGCCACGCGGATAACGGGCTCGGGGAACTCCATAGACTCGAGGATGATGGGGTTCTTCTCATCGCAGAAGGTATCACCCGTGGTGGTGTTCTTGACACCGATGGCAGCGGCGATATCGCCGGTGTAGCAGGCATCGATGTCGGTGCGGGAGTTGGCGTGCATCATCAGGATACGGCCCAGACGCTCGCGCTTGCCGCGGGTGGAGTTATAGACGGTCTCGCCGGCGTTGATGGAACCGGAATACACTCTGAAGTAGCAGAGCTTACCCACGAAGGGATCGGTCATGATCTTGAACGCCAGAGCGGAGAAGGGAGCGTCGTCGGAAGCAGGGCGCTCGTCCTCGTCACCGGTATCGGGGTTCACACCCTTGATAGCGGGGATGTCCAGAGGAGAGGGCATATAATCGACGACGGCGTCCAGCATCTTCTGCACGCCCTTGTTGCGGTAAGAGGAACCGCAAACGACGGGAACGATCTCGTTGTTGATGGTTGCGCGGCGGATGGCGCCCTTGAGCTCCTCGATGGTCAGCTCCTCGTCGCAGAGGTACTTCTCCATCAGCTCCTCGTCGGTAGAAGCGACGGCCTCAACCAGCTCGGCGCGGTACTGCTCAGCCAGCTCAACCATGTCCTCGGGGATAGGCTCAATGCGGACGTCCTTACCCAGCTCGTCGTAGTAGACGTCAGCCTCCATGTTCAGAAGGTCGACGATACCGCGGAAGGTCATCTCCTTACCGATGGGCAGCTGAAGGGGCACGGGATTTGCGTGGAGTCTGTCTCTCATCATGTCCAGAACATGATAGAAGTCGGCGCCCGTGATGTCCATCTTGTTGACGTACGCCATACGGGGCACGCGATACTTATCAGCCTGACGCCAAACGGTCTCAGACTGGGGCTCAACACCGCCCTTGGCGCAGAAGACGGTCACGGAACCGTCCAGGACGCGCAGGGAACGCTCCACCTCAACGGTGAAGTCCACGTGGCCGGGGGTGTCGATGATATTGATGCGGTTATCATTCCAGTAACAGGTGGTAGCCGCGGAGGTAATGGTGATACCTCTCTCCTGCTCCTGCTCCATCCAGTCCATGGTGGCGCCGCCCTCGTGGGTCTCGCCAAGCTTATGGGTCTTACCGGTGTAGAACAGGATACGCTCGGTCGTAGTGGTCTTACCGGCATCGATGTGAGCCATGATGCCGATATTCCGAGTATGCTCAAGCGAATACTCTCTTGCCATTGATTTTCTCCTTGCTTTTATGCGCTAGACTTTCAAGCGATAGCCCGAAAATCAATAACGATAATGGGCGAAAGCCTTGTTGGCCTCGGCCATACGGTGAGTCTCTTCCTTCTTCTTGAAGGCGCCGCCCAGGCTGTTCTTGGCGTCCATGATCTCGCCCGCCAGTCTCTCAGCCATGGTTCTCTCGGAACGGTTTCTGGAATAGTTGATCAGCCAACGGAGAGCCAGGGTCTGCTGGCGCTCAGGGCGGACCTCCATAGGCACCTGGTAGGTGGAACCACCCACGCGGCGAGCCTTAACCTCCAGCTCGGGCTTGATGTTGTCAAGCGCGGCCTGGAAAACTTCAAGGGCATTCTGACCCAGCTTCTCTTCGATCATCTTGAACGCATCGTACACGATGGTCTGAGCCACGCCCTTCTTGCCGTCGTACATAACGTTGTTCACAAGCTTGGTGACCAGCTTGGAATTGTACAAAGGATCCGGCAATACATCTCTCTTGGATATAGAACCTCTTCTCGGCACTGTAACTTCCCTCCTTCATTAGTATTACATGAAATCATAGGTACTCAAAAGCATTCTTCTCTTGTCCACGTACCGGGTGGGTTCTCGCAATTCTCCGTACACACACACAGAAATTCACGAGGAAACGCTCACACGGGGTGTGATTTGAATGAAACTGCTCTCTCGTCTCCCTCTGTCCTATTGCGGACACTCGCTTTTACGCCGCGAGCGGCGGCGGGTCTTTCCCCGCAAGTCTTGTCTGCTGATTACTTCTTAGCGGCCTTAGGACGCTTTGCGCCGTACTTGGAACGGCTCTGCAGGCGGTTTGCGACGCCCTGTGCATCCAGGGTACCGCGGACGATGTGGTAACGCACACCGGGGAGGTCACGTACACGGCCGCCACGGATCAGGACAACAGAGTGCTCCTGAAGGCTGTGGCCGATACCGGGGATGTAGGTGGTGACTTCCATGCCGTTGGTCAGACGAACTCTTGCGATCTTACGGAGCGCGGAGTTAGGCTTCTTGGGCGTGGTGGTGGAAACCTTGGTGCAGACACCTCTCTTCTGAGGAGAGGACTGGTCGGTGGTCTTACCTTCCAGGCTGTTGTAGCCCTTCTGGAGAACAGGCGACTTGGACTTGTACACGCGGGCGGTTCTGCCCTGTCTCACAAGCTGGTTAAAGGTTGGCATGCTTCATTTCCTCCTTCTTCGTGAATTTTTGTGTGTATATACAGACGCGTTTTTCCTCTCGGAAACCCGCGGAACTGCCTGAAATTCGCGTTTGGACACACTTCGGGTATACGCGCGAACAGATTTATTATACCATAAGGTTTTCCGTTTGTCAAGAAGACATTCGCAAGCCGAAAAATTTTTCCCTATTATACAATTTCCCTAATCGCGGCGGGGGGTTTCCTGTGAAAATTCACACGAAAAGGGCCCCGAAAAACCCGAAAATCGGGGTTTTTAAGGGCAAACGACCCGCCCCCGTGGATCACAGGGGCGGGAAATTTTGTGAAAACTGCTCAAACCCGGGGGGCGATTTTCGTCACTCCCGCGGATTACGAAGCGGACTCGTCGCCCTCCTCGGCAGCCTCCAGCTTGGCGGTCTCCTCGACGGTGATCTCCTTGTAGCAGGACATACCCGTACCGGCGGGGATGAGCTTACCGATGATGACGTTCTCCTTCAGACCGCGCAGGTGGTCCACCTTACCGCGGATAGCGGCCTCGGCCAGGACCTTGGTGGTCTCCTGGAAGGAGGCGGCGGACATGAAGGACTCGGTAGCCAGGGATGCCTTGGTGATACCCAGCAGCACGGGCTCGCCCTCGGCGTACTTCAGCTCGGTCTCACCCGCGTTGATGCGAGCCTCGATCTCGGCATTGGCCTCCTCAAGGTCGGACATGTCCACGGTGGAGCCGTCCAGCAGGGTGGTATCACCGTGGTCGGTGATGCGGAGCTTACGGGTCATCTGACGGGCGATGATCTCGATGTGCTTATCGTTGACGTTAACCGACTGGGAACGGTACACCTTCTGGATCTCCTTGATGATGTACTCGTACACGGCATCCAGACCCTGGATGCGCATGATGTCGGCGGGAGCCTTGGAGCCCTCGGTGAGAGCCTGACCGATCTCCACGGGCTGCTCGTCGGTGATGGTGAGTCGCATACCGTAGGGGATGGGGTACTTGGCCAGCTCAACGCCGTTCTCATCGTGGATGGTGACGTCGTTCATGCCGGGCACGTCGGGGTTGGGCTGGATACGGGCGATACCGTTCTGCTCAACCATGATGGCGGCCTTCTTGGGGGCGCGGGCCTCAAAGAGCTCTTCCACTCGGGGAAGACCCTGGGTGATCTCCGAGCCTGCCACACCACCGGAGTGGAAGGTTCTCATGGTCAGCTGGGTACCGGGCTCACCGATGGACTGAGCGGCGATGATACCGACAGCCTCACCCACCGAGACCAGCTTACTGGCGGTACCGTAGGCCAGATCCGCGCCGTAGCAGTGGGCGCAGAGGCCGTAGCGGGCGTGGCACTGGATGGCGGTACGGATGCAGACAGAGGTGATACCGGCCTTGGTGATGGCGGCAGCCATCTCCTCGGTGATCATGGTATCGTCGGGGACCATGACCTCACCCGTGGCGGGGTTGATGACGTCGCCCATGGTGTAGCGGCCGACGATACGGTCGCTCAGGGGCTCCAGGACGTTCTTGTCCTTCTCGTCGATGACGTCGTTGACCCAAGCGCCCTTCTGGGTGTTACACTTGACCTCGCGGATGATGACCTCCTGGGAGACATCCACCAGACGGCGGGTCAGGTAACCCGAGTCCGCGGTACGGAGTGCGGTATCCGACAGGGACTTACGGGAGGAACGGGCACCCATGAAGTACTCGGTGATATTCAGACCCTCGCGGAAGTTGGACTTGATGGGAAGCTCCATGGTCTTACCGGTGGCGGAGAACATCAGACCGCGCATACCGGCCAGCTGTCTCATCTGGGTCATGGAACCACGGGCACCGGAGTCTGCCATGATCTTGATAGGATTGTAGGTGGAGAAGGAGTTGGTCAGAGCGCTGGTGACGTTATCGGTGGTCTGGTTCCAGATCTTGATAACAGCCTGGTAACGCTCCTCCTCGGACAGCTCACCGCGCATGAAGTGGCGGGTGATGGTATCCACCTTCTTCTGGGCCTCGGCCAGGTGGTCCTTCTTCTCGGGGGGAATGGTCATATCGTAGACCGAGATGGAGAAGGAGGCCTGGGTGGAGTACTTGTAGCCCATGGCCTTGATCTTATCCAGCATCTCGGCGCACTCGGCGGTGCCGCGGGCACTGATGCAGCAGTCGATCAACTGACCCAGCTGCTTCTTCTTGACCACCTCGGCGACCTCGAGATCGAAGTCGGACTCGCGCTTCTTGTTGAAGCCGATGCCCTGAGGAATGGCCTCGTTGAAGATCAGACGGCCCAAGGTCACGTTGTTCTCCACCAGCTTGGTGCGCTTGACCAGAGTGGTGTTGCCCTCGTCGTCGGTCTCCTCGACCTCGCGGGTAATACGGACCTTGATGGGGGCGTGGATACCCAGCTGATGGTTGGCGTAGGCCATCATGGCCTCGTCCACGTCGCGGAACACGCGACCCTCGCCGGGCTCACCGGGCTTATCCATGGTGAGGTAGTAGGAGCCGAGGATCATATCCTGGGTAGGCACGGTGACGGCCTTACCGTCCACAGGCTTCAGGAGGTTGTTGGCGGACAGCATGAGGAAGCGGGCCTCGGCCTGGGCCTCCACCGACAGGGGCACGTGTACGGGCATCTGGTCGCCGTCGAAGTCGGCGTTGAACGCGGTACACACCAGGGGGTGCAGCTTGATGGCGCGGCCCTCCACCAGCACGGGCTCGAAGGCCTGGATGGACAGACGGTGCAGGGTAGGCGCGCGGTTCAGGAGCACGGGATGCTCCTTGATGACGTTCTCCAGGGCGTCGTAGACCTCGGGGAACACCCGCTCGATCTTCTTCTGGGCTTCCTTGACGTTGGTGGCCTTGCCCATCTCCACGAGACGCTTGACCACGAAGGGCTTGAAGAGCTCCAGAGCCATCTCCTTAGGCAGACCGCACTGGTAGATCTTCAGGGTAGGACCGACCACGATAACCGAACGGCCGGAGTAGTCCACGCGCTTACCCAGCAGGTTCTGACGGAAACGGCCCTGCTTACCGCGGAGCATTTCGGACAGAGACTTGAGGGGACGGTTGGAGGGACCGGTGACGGGCTTACCGCGGCGGCCGTTGTCGATCAGAGCGTCCACGGCCTCCTGGAGCATTCTCTTCTCGTTGCGAATGACGATGTCGGGGGTATGGATCTCGCAGAGCTTCTTGAGGCGGTTGTTACGGGCGATGACACGGCGGTACAGCTCGTTCAGGTCAGAGGAGGCGAAGCGGCCGCCGTCCAGCTGGACCATGGAACGGATATCGGGGGGGATGACGGGCAGGACGTCCAGCACCATCCACTCCAGCTTGTTGCCGGAGGTACGGAAGGCCTCGATGACCTCCAGGCGCTTGATGATACGGGTCTTCTTCTGACCCGAGGCACGCTCCAGATCGCTCTTGAGCTGAGCGGAGAGCTCGTTTACGTCAATGCGGGACAGAAGCTCCTTGACAGCCTCGGCACCCATGCCAACGCGGAACTCGTTGCCGTACATCTCGCGGTACTCCACGTACTGCTTCTCGTTGAGAACGGTACCCGCCATGAGGGGGGTATTACCGGGATCCAGCACCACGTTCTCGGCGAAGTAGAGCACCTGCTCCAGCTGCTTGGGGGAGATATCCAGCACCAGAGCCATACGGGAAGGAATGGCCTTGAAGTACCAGATATGGGATACGGGAGAGGCCAGCTCGATGTGACCCATGCGCTCACGGCGGACCTTCTTGGTGGTGACGTCCACGCCGCACTTCTCGCACTTGATGACCTCTTTACTGTGGGAATTCTTATATTTGCCGCACATGCAGGCGCCGTCCTTGGTGGGACCGAAGATGCGCTCGCAGAACAGACCGCCGATCTCGGCCTTCAGGGTGCGGTAGTTGATGGTCTCGGGCTTCTCAACCTCGCCGTAAGACCACTTGCGGATCATTTCCGGAGATGCCAAACCGATCTTAATGGATGAAATTTCGTTACGCTCCACAGTTCTTCTCCTATTTATATATAGTATGGTCTGCCGCCCCGGGCGGGGAGTGTCCCGCCCACGGTCACGGCATATGATTCGGGAATTACCTCAGGCGGGATCACTCGTCGTAGGACTCGTCCTCATAGGACTCGGCCTCAAACTCGATCTCCTCCTCGTAGAAGTCGTCCTCGCGGGAGCTCATCTCGTAGCCGTCCAGCTCGCTCTTCTCCAGCAGGTAGCCGTCGGAGAGGGCGTCGGTGGCCACGGTCTGACCCACGGCGGCGTCGGTATCGTCATCATCCATGATGTGGCGATCCGTGCGAGGATTGTGACGGCGGTAGGTAGGACCGTCGTCGTCTGCGCCCAGGGTAGCCAGGTCGATCTCCTCGCCCTTGCTGTTCAGGACGCGGATATCCAGGGCCAGAGCCTGCAGCTCCTTGACCAGCACCTTGAAGGACTCGGGCACACCGGGGGTAGGAATGTTCTGACCCTTGATGATGGCCTCGTAAGCCTTGCGGCGGCCGGTGATATCGTCGGACTTGACGGTGAGGATCTCCTGCAGGGTGTAAGCGGCGCCGTAGGCCTCCAGGGCCCAGACCTCCATCTCACCGAATCTCTGTCCGCCGAACTGGGCCTTACCGCCGAGAGGCTGCTGGGTGACCAGCGAGTAGGGACCGTTGGAGCGGGCGTGGATCTTATCGTCAACCAGGTGGTGCAGCTTGAGGTAGTACATGATACCCACGGTAACGGGGTTATCGAAGGGCTCACCGGTACGGCCGTCGTACAGCACGGTCTTACCGTCGAAGAGGCGCAGGCCGTCGGCCACGCGAAGGGACTCCACGTAGGCGGTGTTG
>JAFULU010000312.1 GCA_017483125.1 Clostridia bacterium | reverse complement strand
GCTCTGGCGCGTGAAGTGCTCCCGTTGGTCGCGTGAAGTTCGCCCTACGGGCGAGTTAAGGTGGAAATCCTACGGATTTCTCCATTAAAATTAAATGAGAAACCCGTAGGGTTTCTTTCAGATACGTTCCCCAAAGGGGCACACTTCACGCGACCAACGGGAGCACTTCACGCGGCTCTGCCGCACTTCACGCGCCGCTTGCGGCGTACTTCGCTTGGGTTTGGCGCAAAGCGACAAACCCAAATTTGAAAGAAAGGACTCAACCATGAAATATCTTGTTTCGGACTTCTATTTTCTCTCCTCCGCCGTGGATCTCAAGGCAAAAACGGTGGGAGAGGCCTACGAGAGCATGAGCACCTTTATGGGCTATCCCGTGTCCATGCTCTGTCTGCTCCACGCCATCCGCGGGCTTGTGGCGGGGGGATACCTGACGGTGTCGCCCGAGGGCGGTGTGATCACGGCCACCACGGCCATTACGGTCACTCCCGAGGGCAAGAAGCTGGCGGCGGTGACTCCCATTCAGAAGCTGTTGGGAGAGACCAAGGCTCACCGCAAGAATCAGCTGCGGTTCTGCGATATGGAGCGGCCCGCGGTGGGTGAGGACAGTCTTACCGCCGACAAGGACAGCTTTGGGGACTCTGTTACCCGCTTGATCCGCAGCGGTGATATTTCCCTGCCCACCTTTGAGATCTCCGACGTGGAGGAGGGGTACTGCAAGCTGACGGTGCACCATCCCAACGACGGGTTCTACGGCATGGATGATGAGGATGAGGACGAGAGCGATCCCGATGCCGCCACGCTGTCCTATTCCGCCTCGGTGACGGGGACGGTGGAGCAGATCAAGGCCGGACTCCGGGATCTGGTGGTCACGGCTCACGCTCTGGTGACCGAGCCGCCCCGCCCCCGCAAGGTGGCTCTCCACGGCGCGGACGGTTCTCTCCTGATCTCTCTGGCCAACGCGGCCAACGAGCAGGGTCTGGTGTCCTTCCGCATGACGGTGTCCCGCATCCGCTTCAACCGCCAGCGGTTCGTGGGCAAACGGGATTCCGAGCTGGACTACGCCCAATGCGGTGATCCCATTTTCATCCACGAAATGAGCGACGCCGAGAGCTTTGCCTTTTTCGGGGTCATGGACAGCGTCCTGGCGCGGCCCGATCTCTTGGGCGAGGCGGAGATGGAGATGCTTTCCGAGGTGCATCGGGCGACCAATTGACGGGGAGAGCGGGATCAAATTGAATATGAGTACGGACAGACTGCAGTGGTGGTCTGTCTGTTCTATTTGTTTTTCAAATTTGGGTTTGTCGAGCTGTTGGGTTTCCTCGTTCTATGCCTTCCCCAGCGGGGAAGGGGGACCGCAAAGCGGTGGATGAGGAGAGCAAGTTTTCGCTCGGTATCGGGTATGATTTTTCTTGGTGTATCAAGGGGTTTCCGTATACACCCGTATGGAAAAACAAACCCGCTCTCCTCATCCACCACCTACGGTGGTCCCCCTTCCCCGCTGGGGAAGGCTCACGAGGAAACCCACCGATAAACCCAAATTTGAATATTCCCCAACAATTTACATT
>JAFULU010000311.1 GCA_017483125.1 Clostridia bacterium | reverse complement strand
GTTTATCGGTCTCACGGAAGAGAGAGGAATTGGGTAGTGTGACCCTCATCCGTCACCCGCCAAGGCGGGTGCCACCTTCCCCCAGGGGAAGGCAAGATTATGAGGAAAGCCTGCTTCTCGCTGATCCGGAAAGCAAAAAACAAATTTCCGGGTCTGGAAAAATGTCCCGTTCTCTCACGCTTGCCTTCCCCTGGGGGAAGGTGGCGCGCCCGTAGGGCGTGACGGATGAGGGTCACACAAACGGTTTCCTCTCGGTTCAAACTGTTCGACAAACCCATATTTGAAATCCTCACAAAAATTCACAAAAACCCCTTGCATTTCCTCCGCAAATGCGCTATAATGAATAGGAATATACCCATCATTCCGAAAGGATACTTTTCCATGAATAAACGCCCCCAAAAGGATCAGAATACACAGGTGACTCCCCCCGCCGAGGCCGTCTCGGTGGCCGCTCCCCTCAAGTCCCTCTGGCTGGGCACCTGCGCCCGCTACACCGTCCTCTGCCTCATCCTGCTGGTCACCTCCGCCATCGCGTCGGACTCCCTGGCCGTGACCTACGTGGACACCGTCCGCTTCTTCCTGCTTCTCCCCCTCGGTCTCTGCCTGACCCTGGCCGCGTGGGTCAGACGGTCGGACAAGCTCTCCGCGGGCGCCAAGGTGGGGTTGCACGCCCTGGCCACCCTGGGCGGCTTCTACCTCTTCGGCTACCTGCCCTACCAGATCCGCACCAAGCCCACGGGGATGCAGATCCTCATCATCCTGCTTCTGGCGGTGATCCTCTACGCCGCCGTTATGGGTGTCTTCGCCGCCGTTACCGCGGGGAAGCGCCGGAAGAAGGTGGATGACACCCCCTACGAAAGTCAGTTCCGCAAAGAGTAACACACGGAGGTTTCTATGCCCACGAATCATAAGACTGAACAGGTCGAGCGGCTCACACGTCTGCTCCTTCTGGTCACGGCGGCCATGCTGGTGCTGCTGTTGATCCTGACGGTGGTCTTCTTCGCCACCAAGCCCTCAAGCAAGCCCATCAAGAATCCCGACGGGTCTCCCGACACCAACAGCGGTGACACGGTGACCCCCGACGCCCCCGCTGACGACGGGGTCACCCTTCCCCTGACCCCCGACGCGGGCACCGCCTATCAGGACAAGATCATTTTCGTGGGTGACTCCCTCACCGCTCACCTCATCAACCGCGGGGTGCTGACGGGGGGGACTGCCACCGAGCAGGTCTGGCGTTGCGAGAACAACATGATGAACCTCAACTCCGAGGTCACCGCCGCCAAGATCATTTTCCCCGGCACGGGCGAGAAGATGACGGTCGCCGAGGCCGCCGCCCGCGCCAAGCCCGAGATCATGATCATCACTCTGGGCACCGACTGGGGCGTGTCCTACCTGAGTGAGGCCGAGTTCAAGGACTGCTACGCGGGGCTGATCCGGGCCATTCAGAAGGCCTCCCCCAAGACCAAGATCATTCTCCAGTCCATCTTCCCCGTCACCGCGGGCTGTGTGAATCTGGACAACGGAAAGATCGACACCGCCAACAAGTGGGTCAAGGCCATCGCCGCCGAGAACGGCTGCCGCTATCTGGACACTCAGTCCATCCTCAAGGACGACAAGAACTGCCTCAAGGAGAACTACTGCAACTCCTCCGACGGCATTCACATGGGTAAGGAGGCCTACGTGGCCATTCTGGAGTATATCCGCACCCACGCCATCACCGACTAATGCTGTAAAGAAAGGATTCGGCCATGAAAAATACCCTCCGCACCCTCCTCTGCCTGCTTCTGGCTCTCTGTATGACCCTCCCTATGGTTGCCTGCGACAGCGGCGACTGGCGTGACGATCTCACCGCCGCCCAGCTCTCGAACAACATTACCGCCGCGCTCCCCGCGGGGGACGGCTGGCGCACCGTCAGCGAGAACTACATCTCTCCCTCCTCCTGGGGTGAGGACTACGCCGACTATCTGGCCAAGGTCACCGAGTACCGCATTGTGGTATCCGAGAACTCCGACATGAACATTGACGAGGTGGGGGTGTTCCTCTGCAAGTCCGAGAAGGATACCAAGGCCGTGAAGGAGTTCTGCGAGAATTACCTCAACGCCAAGGCTCTCCAGCTCAAGCCTCTGTTGGAGTCCTACAACCCCGACGAGCTGCCCAAGCTGGACTATGCCACCGTCAACGTCATGGGCCGCTACGTGACCTACACCATTCTGAGCTCGGCGGACACCACTACCGCGGGGTCGGCTATGGAGAAGGCGCTGACGCCTGCTGAATAAGGCAAAAAGAAAGGTACTTTCCTGTGGGAGAGTACCTTTTTTGGGGAGAGGGAAAGGTTCAAATTCAGGATTGTCGGAGTGTTCGTTTTTGTTGTAGGGCGGGGACTTGCCCCCGCCGTTACCCTCCAAGCTCATGGCTATTCTATTCTTTTTGAGGTTTCGGCGGAAGCAAGCCCCCCGCCCTACGACGAGAACACTTCTGCCGCTAACCCCTAATTTTTCGTTTTCTCCTCAGCATTCCTTCCGATACATACGGCTGGGCGTGTCCTCTCCGTCCCCGTGGGCGAGGCAGTAGAATTCCCATCCGTACCGCTCGTAGAAGGCGGTGTGGTCGGTGAGGAGGTAGAGGGTGGAAATGCCCTTTCCCTTCATGTCGGCGCAGATGTGATCCAACAGCTTCCCTGCCAGGCCCCGTCCGCGGCGGTCGGGTTCGATATACAGGGCGCAGATATTGGGAGTGAGGTCGGGGCGGTCGTGGAAGTCGTTGGCGATGACCCCCGCGCCGCCGATGATGCGGTCACCCTCCAGAATGGCGTACCACGCGGGGACGGAGGCTTGTCCCGCAAGGGCGTCGGTCATGCTCTCCTCGTAGGCGGCGTAGGGGATGCCCCACTTATCGTGGAACCAGGCGGCCAGCGTGGGGAGGAGGGTCGGGACGGCGGTCAGGGGGAGGATATGGGGTTGGGGCATGGGAGGCACCTCGCTTTCAGGAGGTAGTATAGCACATTTGACGGAGGTTGTCAAGCCGAATCCGACTTCGGTCCCACCGTCACCACGGTCAAAGGCTTTCCCCGCTTACGGGCATAGTCGGCGGTGTGCTTGCTCCCGCGGGACACGCCGTCCCAGATCACCAGCACCTCGTCGGCCATGTCCACCATCTCCTCGTCACGGCGGATGGGCGCGGCACGGCCGTATTTCTCGTAGCAGGGCTTGACGGTCAGAGTGGGGATCCCCCGCTCCGCGGCCCAGGCCTCGGCCAGGGTGTCGATGCCCGAGGCGCCTCCCGTGATGATGAGGTCCGCGTCGGCGGGCACGTAGGGAGAGAGATCGAAGGATTTGATGGAGCGGGAGCCCGCGATCAATAGTTTCATGTGATTGCCTCCTGTTTCGTTTGATTATATGTATATATAATTATACAAACAAACACACTAATTGTCAAGAGGGTATATATTTATTAAAATATATACCGAAGAGAGGTGATACCATGATTCGGTTAACCGTGAAAGAGTATCTTGACAATCACAAAATCACGCGCTATGAGCTGGCCAAACGGGCGGGCATCAGTTTTCAGGTGGTGGATAAATACTACAAAAATAAGGTGGTTCGTTACGACAGCTACCTGCTGGAAAAATTCTGCGATGCCCTGGACTGTGGAATCACCGACCTCATTGAATACAAGCCCGACAACAAAAATTGAGAAAAGCCCCCGAGAAAATCCTCGGGGGTACTTGACTTTTCGTTCAAACTATGATACAATATACCCGTTGTCCGCAAGGACGGCGAAATATACGCCGGTGTGATGGAATTGGCAGACGTGACGGACTCAAAATCCGTTGATGGCGACATCGTGTGGGTTCGAGTCCCACCACCGGCACCAAAATACGGGGTACCCCAACGGGGTGCCCCGTATTTTGATGTTGTTGATGGGTGAGAAACCACTTCAAGCTGCAAGCAAAGGCTCTCGTTTCTACTCTGTCGGTGCAGTTTGTGGCCGAGCTTGCTCGGCGGGGTTCAGAGTCCCACCACCGGCACCAAAAATAGTGGGTATCCCAACGGGGTATCCACTTTTTCTTTTTGCCAAAAGGGGTAAAACCGTGCTGACTCGGTGGTTTTTTCCCACCACCGCATTTTCTATCTTGTATCTTGTATCTCATATCTTGTATCTCCTTGACATCCTCCCCCCTCTGTGCTATAATAGACCCAACCCCAACCCACCCCCAAGGAGGAACCCATCATGCTGGAAACCATCACCCTTTGCGCCGATCTCTGTGTCGTCGGCGGCGGTATGGCAGGCATCTGCGCGGCCATCGCGGCGGCGCGTGGCGGTGCCAAGACCGTACTCATGCAGGAGCGTCCCGTTCTCGGGGGCAACGCCTCCTCCGAGATCCGTATGTGGGTCTGCGGTGCCCACGGCGAGAACAACCGCGAGACGGGTATCATGGAGGAGATCGCTCTGGAGAATCTCCGCCGCAACCCCACCAAGAACTTCCACATCTGGGACACGGTGCTGTACGATTTCGTCCTGCGGGAGAAGAATATCACCCTGCTCCTCAACTGCGCCTGCATGGACGCCGAGGTGGAGGAGGGGGACTGCGCCGACGGCCGTGACCGCCGCATCACGACGGTGACGGGCTACCAGATGACCACCCAGCGGTTCATGCGGGTGGAGGCCGACTTCTTCGCCGACTGCTCGGGAGACAGCATCCTCGCCCCCTTGACGGGTGCCCGCTTCCGCGAGGGACGGGAGGGCAAGCATGATTTCAATGAACCCACCTACGTGGAGTCCCCCGACAACCTCCACATGGGTATGTCCTGCCTCATTCAGGGACGGGAGACCGACCGCTCCGTGGCCTTCACCCCCCCGCCATTTTCTCTGAAGCTCACCGAAAAGGATTTCCGTCACCGCTCCCCCCGTATGGACAGCAGCTACGAGAACTTCTGGTATCTGGAGCTGGGGGGCAACCGCGACGCCATCGGGGACACCGAGGAGGTGGCCCGAGAGCTACGGGCGTTGGCTATGGGCACCTGGGACTACGTCAAGAACTCGGGCAACTACGAGGCCGACAACTGGGAGCTGGAGTTCTTCGGGTTCCTGCCCGGGAAGCGGGAATCCCGCCGCATGGTGGGGGAGTACACCGTCACCGCCAACGATCTGCTGGAGTGCACCCTCTTCCCCGACGCCGTGGCCTTCGGCGGCTGGCCCATTGACGATCACTACCCCGACGGCTTCTACCACGAGGGCCGTCCCAACACCAACATCCTCCCCCCGCGCCCCTACGCGGTCCCCTACCGCGCTCTGTATTCGGCCAACGTGGAGAATCTCTTCTTCGCGGGGCGCAACATCAGCATGACCCACTTCGCCATGTCCAGTATGCGGGTCATGGCCACCTGCGCCCTCATGGGACAGGCCGTGGGCACGGCGGCGGCCTTGGCCTCGCAGTACGGTCTGACTCCCCACGGGGTCTACACCCACCGCTTGAGTGAGCTGCAGACTGCTCTCATGGATGCCGACTGCTTCCTCCCCGCCATGGTCCGTCCCGTGGGGGACGTCTGTCGCCGTACTGTCCTTGTGGACAAGAATGGGGTTCCCGTTCCCGACGGGGACACTCTGCGAAACGGGCAGGACCGACCCAACATCCACTACGGCACCACGATCTGCGGTCTGTCCCTTCCCAACGGTGAGGGGGTGGAGTACCGCTTGGGCGCCCCCACGGCGGTGGAGTCGGTGCACCTGACCTTTGACAGCGATCTGGACCGCGCCACCCTCCCCGGGGACAAGTGCGAGCGGGAGCACGCCACCCGCGCCAATATTCGGTTGGATTCTCCGCAGTTCTACCTGCCCCTGACCCTCTGCAAGGCCTTCCGTCTGGAGGCGGATACGTCAAACGGGGTCGAGGTGCTGTTGGATGTGGATCACAACGCCTCCCGCGCCTATCACGTGGAGGTGGGGCGCGACGATGTTACCGCGATTCGTTTGATCCCGCTGGAGAATTACGGCGGGGCGGGGGAGACGAGGGTGTTCTCCTTTGATTTTCGGTGATAGGATTGCAAATTGCAGTTTATCGTTCCGATAAACTGCAATAGTGAAATACGCCTTACGGCGTGTGAAATGCCTTCGGCGTGAAATACGCTTTGCGTGTGAAATCCTCCCTTCGGTCGGGTGTCGGAAGAAACCCTACGGGTTTCAATTTTAATTAAAATGGACAAAACCGAAGGTTTTGCACCTTAACATGCCGAAAGGCATATTTCACTTGCGC
>JAFULU010000310.1 GCA_017483125.1 Clostridia bacterium | reverse complement strand
GGATACCGCAGGAGTGGCCGTCATCCGCGGTCATGATCTCCTCAGCCCCCTCGGTCAGGTCGGCCGTGCGGGGGAAGAAGTAGCGGTCGCCGACACAGCCGCTGAAGTAGAACAGGGGATTGTGGAAGCGGTACAGCTCACTGCCACCCGAGAAGCCGGGCTCGCTCCAATAGTAAAGGTTTCCTTCGGTGATCCACCAGCTCTCGCCCGTGATGGAAAAGTAGGTCATGGGACGGCTTTCCCGCAGATGGGGCAAGGCCTTGAGGGCGGCGACGGTATTGCCGTACATGGCATTGACGGATGAGATATGGCGGTAGTGCTCCATAGCCTCGCCGTACAGAGCCTCCACGCGGTCATAGTCGGGGGCGTCGGTGCGTAACAGATGGGATGCCTGCCAGAACGTGAGGTAGCCCAGACCGCCGTGACGGTCGTTGTCCTCGGGATACTCCAGCAGGGCGGGGATGGCGGTGTTTTCCAGGTAGTCCGCCTTTTCCTGCTCGGAGCCCAGCTTCCAGGCGAGATTTACGTAGAGACAAGCGGCGTCATTGGCTTTGCCGTACTTCTTATAGGTGGAAAAAGCCTCTGCACTGTAGGCCGCAGGATCGTTACGGGCGGCGATCTCGGCGCTCCGCAGAGAATACTTCTCCACGTCCGCCTTGTCAGACAGATTGGCGATCAGCTCCTTGATGCTCTTATAGGCGGAGTCAAAGCCCGCGTTCGAGCCGTAGAGCTTGCGGTAGTTGGCCAGCTCCTGCACCTTCTTTTCCAAGGCCTCGGCAAAGGAATCGGGCAGGGTATTCATATTGGTTTCGGTCATGCTGTATTCCTTTCTCAATTTCTCCCGCGCCGTGTGGATACGGCCCTTGACGGTGCCCAGCGGGGTATTGGTGCGGCGGGCGATCTCCTCCATGGTGTAGTCCTCCCAGAAGTAGAGGATAGCCGTCTCCCGCAGGGCGGGGGATAGGGCCTCCAATCGCTTGCGCCATTCCCTCATGGTCTCGCTGTCGCGGTAGTAGGCGTCGGGCGTATCGTGGTCGGGTGTGTCGGGAAGCTCCTCGTAAAGCTCGGTCTTTCGCGCCTTGACCACCTGCCGCAGGGCCTTGTATTTGAGGATCTGGGTCAGCCACGCGCCGATCTTTTGGTGGTCGCGCAGCTCGGACAGGTGCAGGTATCCGTCGATCAGGGTCTCCTGCACCAGATCCTCCGCCGCGTCGGGATGGGTACACAGGCAGAGGGCGGTGCGGTGGAGCTTATCCATGTAGGCGGTGACGATGACGGTATAGGCCTCGGGATCGCCGTTTAAGGTATCACGGATGGCGCGCAGAATGCGGTCCTTGTCGGTTATGCTCATGGAGCCTCCTTTTTGGTTGGTGAAATCAACTGCAGTTTCACCCCCATAGAGACGCGGGGAATGAGAAAGGTTCGGTTTTTTTGGAAAATTTTGAAACAATTTTTGTGGGGATGCGAAAGTTGATCCGACCGTATATCGGATCAGGCCTTTCCTATCCTCTCCCTCGCCTCCCAATCCGGCAGCACCCTCGCCACCTCCCGCCAGAACCGATCCGAGTGGTTCGCCTCCAGAAAGTGGCACAGCTCATGCACCACCACGTATTCAATGAAGGCAATGGGATACTCGCAGAGCTTTGATGAAAAATTGAGATACCCCTTGGCAGACGAACAGCTCCCGTGTCGGGTCTTCATGACCTTGACCCGAATGGCCTTGGGGTAGGGAACCCCGCGGGCGGCGAAGAGGGGGTAGTACCGATCCACCAATGCGGTCACCAGCTTGCTTGTTTCGGCCTTCTCAAAGGTCTCGATGGCGGCGGCCCGCATCTCGGGGTCGTAGGGGTCGAACAGGAAGACGGTCAGACGGCGGTTCACCATATCGACCTCCACACGGGCGGGAAGCTCGGATCGCCAGACCACCTCCAGCGTGCCCCCCAGATAGGGCAGGGAATCACCCACAGTTGCCGCCGTTGGGTGGGCCTCCGCCCGCTTCTCCATGCGGGACAGAGCCCCCAGCACCCATTCCTCATGGTCGCGGAGAAAGGCCTCCGCCTCGGCCACCGTGGTACGCTTGGGGATGGAGAGATGGACCGTCCCGTCATCGCGGACACGGAGATTGAGACGCTTGACCGCCTTGCGCTCCAGCTCATAGGTCAGGGGGCGGCGGGACTTGGGGAGGATGAGGGTGCGGGTCTGTATGGACATGGGGGGACTCCTTTCGGGGGGATGGATATAGTGTAACACATTCCCATGGAAAAGTCAAGCCACGGAAATTCCCCTAAATTTGTCGAAATTGTTCACACCACATTCATAACCAACGGATATAATAAGGATAACCCGAAAATTACCGAAAGGAGGCCGTCATGAAATTCTTCCGCAAGCTCTTCTCCCGCGTGGTGCTGGTCAGTCTGGCCATCGCCATCCAGTTGGCCTGGCTCTTCTATATCGTTTTCTACCTGTCGGCCTACTACCTGCCCATCGCCCTGTTCTTCAGCCTCGTCAGCCTGGCCGTCGTGCTCTTCATCATCAACCGCCCGGGCAACCCCCAGGTCAAGCTGGCGTGGATCGTTCCCATACTGGTCTTCCCCCTGTTCGGTGGGGTCATCTTCCTCATTTCGGGCGGTAAGGGACCCAAGCGCAGACTCCGCCGCGCCCTGGACGAGAGCGGTGAAATGCTCCGTCCCTACCGCGAGGCAGGGAAGCGTCCTGCCGCCGCCCCCTCCCCTCGCCGAGAGGATCTGTATCTGGCGGGCCAGACCCACTATCTGGACAGCCGCGGCTTCCCCGCCTATGAGAACACCGCCGCCGACTACTTCTCCGACTGCCGCACGGGCTGGGAGCGGCTTCTGACCGACCTTCGTGCCGCCGAGAAATTCATCTTCATGGAGTACTTCATCCTGAAGCCCGGCGTCATGTGGGATCCCGTGCTGGAGATCCTGCAAAAAAAGGCCGCCGAAGGGGTGGAGGTGCGGGTCATCTACGACGACGTGGGCTCCATCGGCTACCTCCCTCGGGATTACGCTACCCGTCTGGAGGCCATGGGCATCCGATGCGTGAAGTTCAACCCCTACAAGCCGGTCTACGCCGTGGTCATGAACCACCGCGACCACCGAAAGATCACGGTCATCGACGGCCATATCGGTTACACGGGCGGGGCCAACTTCGCCGACGAGTACATCGGGGAGGAGATCCGCTGCGGGGAGTGGAAGGATAACCTCCTTCGCATGGAGGGGGAGGGTGTCCGCGGCCTGACTCTCCTGTTTCTGGAGATGTGGAACGCCGTCCGTCCTCCCGAGGGAGAGAAAAAGAAGCCTCCCCATTGGACCTACGATGCCCCCGAGGCCATTGCGGCCTATGTGCCGAATCCCGCCCGTTTGGGTCAGATCACCTCCGCGGGGACCGTCCAGCCCTACGGCGACTCCCCTGTGGACAGCGAGATTTTGGCCGAGAACGTCTACCTCAACATCATCAACCAAGCCACCGACTACGTCTATATCTACACTCCCTACGTGGTCATCGACTACGAAATGACCCGCGCCCTGTCCCTGGCCGCCCGCCGCGGGGTGGACGTGCGCCTGGTGGTGCCCGCCGTCCCCGACAAGAAGACCGTCTACCATCTGGGTAAGTCCTACTTCCCCGAGCTGATCGAGAACGGGGTCAAGGTCCTGCGCTTCACTCCCGGCTTTGTCCACTCCAAGGTCTTCCTCGCCGACAGCCGCCAGGCCGTGGTGGGTACCGTCAATCTGGACTACCGCTCCCTGACCCTCCACTTCGAGAACGCCTGTATGTTCGTGGACCACCCCGTCCTCCCCGCCATCAAGGCGGATTTTGAGGAGACCTTCCCCCGCTGTGAGACCGTGACCGTCAAGAAACGCCGCTTTGACGTCCTCTATGACCTCTACTTGGGCCTCCTTCGCCTCTTCGCGCCCCTTCTGTAACCCACCGCCCGCCTCACCTCCGAGGCGGGTCTTGTGTTTTTCCACAATTCCGAGGGGGAAGATTCTCACTTCCCATCAATTGCGCAATCGCCCCGAATGTGGTATAATGACAGTACCCCCTGCCGCACCCCAAAGCGGCAGTCATGGTGCGCCTGCTCGCGCCGAAAGGAGTTAGTATGAAGAAATACGGTAAACTATTGGCTCTGCTCCTCGCCGTCCTGATGGTGGGAGCCACCGCCGCCACCACCCTCACGGCCATCCTCCCCGCCGCCGCCGAGGGCAACATCCAGTCGGATTCCCCCAAGAAGATGGACGCATGGTCGTCGAGCGCCGAGGGACGGGGCCCCCAGCAGGTAGCCGAGGGCTCGGTCTACGGCATCCGCATGAGCTACGGCGCTCCCTTTGACGGCGTGGAGGTCTCCATGCCCACCTGGAGCACCAAGGACTCCGCCGCCACCCTCTCCATCTACAAGTGGAGCGAGGGCTTTGAGACTACCCTCAAGTCCACCCCCATCGCCTCCCAGACCTTCGATCCCGCCAAGGACAACGCCTTCAATAAGCTTTCCTTCGACGAGCAGCCCGCGGGTGAGTATCTCGTGACCATCTCGGATGTCCGCGGTCAGGTGGGTGTCTGGAAGACCAACGTCACCGTGGGCAAGGGCTTTACCTACATGGACGGTGCCGAGACCCAGGCCGACTGGGAGATGCGGGTCTACTTCACCAAGACCCCCGTGGAGCCCTTCCTCCCCTGCGAGAGTGCCAACGCCGTTAGCGGCGACCACGTCCTGCCCCCCGAGGCCGAGCTCCCCGCCGACAGCCTGATCTACACCCACGAGGTCATGCCCGATACCTGGGTCTTCACCGACGGACTGGGCCGCGTCTCGGTGACCAACGCCGAGGTGGGTGACCCCAAGGAGGATAAGACCCTGGCCATGTTCTACTGGACCTGGCACACCAAGGCCATGGCCGCCGCGGGGTATACCGACACCACCAAGCTCCTGGAGAAGTACCCCGAGGCCAAGAATGACTACAACCACGCCGCCTGGACGGGCACGGGCCACTACTGCTTCTGGAACGAGCCCATCTACGGCTTCTACACCACCGAGGACCCCTGGGTCCTCCGCCGCCACGCCGAGCTGCTGGCCAACGCGGGGGTGGATACCATCTTCACGGATAACACCAACGGCAACATGACCTGGCGGGCCTCCTACATGGCCCTCTACGAGACCTGGGACGACGCCCAGAGGAACGGCGCGGTCAACGTCCCCAAGGTCTCCTACCTCCTGCCCTTCGGTGCCAACGACGGCTCCAAGGATCAGCTGGAGAGCCTATATCTGGACGTCTACCGCCCCGGTAAGTTCCAGAACCTCTGGTTCTACTGGGACGAAAAGCCCATGCTCATGGCCCACAGCGGCAACCTCAGCAAGGGCAACAATCTGGGTAAGGAGATCTTGAACAACTTCACCTTCCGCGGCGGTCAGCCCGCCTACCGCGTGGACTCCACCGCCGCCAAGCAGTGGGGCTGGCTGTCGGTATTCCCCCAGGCCATCTACTCCACCCGCGGCCAGAAGGGCGTGGAGAAGGGTGACATTGAGCAAATGACCGTAGGCGTGGCCGTCAACCACAACTACGTCACCAAGGAGATCACCGCCATGAACGGTGTCAACGTCATGGGCCGCTCCTACACCACCGACTACGAGAACCGCTACGACGTAGAGGGAGCCGAGGCCTCCAAGTGGGGCTACCAGTTCTCCCAGCAGTTCGACTACGCCCTGGAGGTGTCCCCTCCCGTCCTCTTCGTCACGGGCTGGAACGAGTGGCACGCATGGCGTCAGCCTAACCCCTGGGGCGGTGCCAACTCCCAGGTCAACAACGCCCTGGTGGACCAGTTCAGCGATGAGTTCTCCCGTGACCTGGAGCCCTCCAAGGGTGCTTTGCAGGATCACTACTACTACCTCTTCGTCAACTACGCCCGCAAGTACAAGGGTGTCCGTCCCATCCCCACCCCCAGTGTCAACGCCACCATCGACATGACCGCGGGTGCCGATCAGTGGAGCACCGTGGAGCCCTACTACGCCGCCTACATCGGCAACACCTTTGACCGCGACTGCACGGGCTACGGTGACACCAAGTACACCGAGACCTCGGGCCGCAACGACATCATCGGCGCGCGAGTGGCCCGCGACGGCGAGTTCATCTACTTCCTGGTGGAGTGCAAGGACAACATCACCCCCTACACCGACTCTCTGTGGATGAACCTCTACCTGGACACCGACCAGTCGGGGCAGGGCTGGAACACCTTCGAGTACGTCCTGAACAAGACCGCCGCTTCCGAGAAGACCCTGGTTCTGGAGAAGTTCACCGCTGACAACGATTACAGCAAGACCGAGAAGGTGGCCGACGTGGAGTACACCCTGGACGGCCGCTACCTCACCGTCAAGATCGCCAAGTCCGATCTGGGGCTTTCGGGTAGTGACTACACCATCAACTTCGCCTGGACCGATAACGTCCACGACGAGGGGGATTACAGCAAGTTCAGCGGCGACATTCTGGACTTCTACACCTCGGGCGACGTAGCCCCCGGCGGCCGCTTCAAGTACAGCTTCATCTCCACCGCCGCCAACAGCGGTGAGCCCGCCGATACCACCCCCGCTACCGATCCCGATACGGAGGAGCCTACCAACGCTCCCACCGAGCAGCCCACCGAGGCTCCCACCGATACCCCCGCCACCGAGGCTCCCACCGAGACCCCCAAGAAGGGCTGCGGCTCCTCCGTGGCCTTCGGTTCCGCTCTTCTGCTGGTGGCCATGGCCGCCGCCGTGATCGGCAAGAAGAAGGAAAACTGATCCTATATCCCGGCCCCCGCCCCATGGCGGGGGATTTTTTATGGGAACGGGTGGAGCTGTACGGGGCATCAAATTGGGGTTTATCGGTAGGTTTCCTCGTGAGCCTTCCCTTGTGAGGGAAGGGGGACCGCGAAGCGGTGGATGAGTAGCCGATAAATGGACATTTCCTGTAAGGAAATGATCCTCTTTTCCTATACAGAATCATTCTGTGACAATGCTTTTTCGAGAACAGAACATAACCTTTGGGTGTAACTACTCATCCGTCACGCCCTAAGGGCGTGCCACCTTCCCTTACAAGGGAAGGCTTTCAACGCGGAAACCCAACCCACCGATAAACCCCAATTTGACAATGAACCGACTGGTTACTTGTGTTTTTTTCTGAATCGTCCGTAATCTCTCACAAAAGAATTGACATTTTTTCAAAAACATGGTATAATGTGTACAATTCCCATAGGAGGATTCCTGATATGAAGAAATATTCTGTAAAACGCGTCCTGACCGCGGTTCTGGCCGCCCTCATGCTGGCCACCTGCGCCGTGGGGCTGGTTCTCCCCGCCTCCGCCGCTGAGGTCTCGGTGCAGAACGGCACGGGCACCCGCGGTGCCGTCAGCGTCAGCACCAGCTACGCCTACCGCGCCAAGGTCAACGGCGAGTTCACCGCCTTCTCCTTCGCCATGCCCACCTGGACCCAGCCCGACTCGGCCTGCACCCTGGCCCTGTACAAGTGGACGGGAGATCCCGAGGACTCCCTGAAGGCTGAGCCCATCGCCACCCAGCGGTTCGATCCCATGAAGGACAACGCCACCAACAAGATCACCTTTGATCCCCAGCCCGCGGGTGAGTACCTCTTCGCGGTCATCGAGCCCCGCGGCTCGGTGGGTGTCTGGACCAACGAGAACTGCACCGACAATCTGGGCTTCCTCTACTCGGACGGCCAGGAGAAGAACTCCCTGCCCGAGCTGAAGATCACCTTCACCGAGGATCTGGCCGAGCCCTTCGGTAAGTGCGAGACCATCATCGAGCCCGTGGACGGCAACCACACCGCCCCCGAGGAGTACGTCATCCCCTCGGACAGCCTCATCTATACCCACGAGGTCATGCCCGACACCTGGGTGTTCACCGACGGCCTGGGCCGCGTGTCCCTGACCAACGCCGAGGTGGGTGATCCCCGCGCCGACAAGACGGTTTCCATGTTCTTCTGGACCTGGCACAACGGCCGTCCCACCTGCATCAACGTCAACGATGCCGCCGAGAAGTACCCCGAGGCCGTCCGCGACTACAACCACCCCGTCTGGACCCCCGCCGGCTTCCAGGGCTCCTGGAACGAGCCCATCTACGGCCACTATGAGTCCAGCGATCAGTGGGTGCTCCGCCGTCAGGCCGAGCTGCTGGCCGCCGCGGGCGTGGATGCCATCCTCACGGATAACACCAACGGCACCGTCACCCACAAGCCCGGCTACACCGCCCTCTTTGAGTCCTGGGGCAAGGCCATGGACGACGGCGTCCTGACCCCCAAGGTCTCCTTCATGCTCCCCTTCGGCGGCGGTGAGAACACCGACGTCCAGGTGCGGGATATGTACATGGACTTCTACCGCGCGGGGGACCACCACAGACTGTGGTTCTACTGGGAGGGTAAGCCCGTCCTTATGGCCCGCCAGAACGCCATCACCACCAAGGATAACGTGGGTAAGGAGATCACCAATTTCTTCACCTTCCGCGGCGGTCAGTCCGCCTACGTGGTCAACCGCACCAACTACGGCGAGTGGGGTTGGCTCTCCACCTACCCCCAGGCCATTTACTACGCCAACCGCAACGACCACAAGGACAAGCTGGCCGAGCAGATCACCGTCGGCGTGGCCATGAACCACAACTACAAGCTGGGTCAGCTCTCCGCCATGAGCGGTAACTTCGTCATGGGCCGCTCCTACACCCACGACTATCAGGATCGCTATGACAAGGAAGGCAAGGAGGCCTCCAAGTGGGGCTACAACTTCGCCGAGCAGTTCAAATACGCCCTGGAGACCGATCCCAAGATGATCTTCATCACGGGCTGGAACGAGTGGGCCATGGCCCGCATCAACGGCTGGCCTGAGGGCTGGGAGTCCGAGGTTCCCAACGCCTTCTGCGACCAGTTCAACGACGAGTTCTCCCGTGACCTGGAGCCCACCAAGGGTGCCCTGAAGGACCACTACTACTACCAGATGGTCAACTTCGTCCGCCGCTACAAGGGCGTCCGTCCCATTCCCACGCCTACTCTGCAGGCTACCATCGACATCACCAAGGACAACACCCAGTGGAGTGAGGTCGGCCCCTACTACGCCGCCTACATCGGCAACACCGGTGACCGCGAGGGCGAGGGCTGGGGTAACCTGCAGTATCATGAGTACTCCGGCCGTAACGACATCATCGGCGCGAGAGTCGCCCGCGATGCCGACAACCTCTACTTCTACGTGGAGTGCAACGAGGATATCACCCCCTACACCGATCCTCTGTGGATGGTGCTGTACATCGACTCCGACCAGCAGAACCAGGGCTGGGAGACCTTCGACTACGTCCTGAACAAGACCTCCCCCACCGCCGATAAGGCTACCCTGGAGAAGTTCACCGGCAACGGCTACGAGACCGAGGCCGTCGGTGAGGTGGAGTACACCGTGGGCGGCAAGTACATGCAGGTCAAGGTGCCCAAGACCATGCTGAGCATCGAGGGCTTTGATTTCACCGTCAACTTCGCCTGGACCGACAACGTCCACGATGAGGTCGACGCGGGCGAGCGCGGCGACGCCGACTACAAGTACACCAAGTTTTCGGGCGACATCATGGACTTCTACATCTCGGGCGACGTGGCTCCCGCGGGCCGCTTCAAATTCTCCTATATCTCCACCGCCGAGAACGCCGGAGTTGAGTCCACCGACACCGAGCAGCCCACCGAGGCTCCCACCGATCCCGTAGAGACCCCCACCGAACAGCCTACCGACGGCGAGACCGAGGCCCCCACCGACGCTCCCGCCACCGAAGCCCCCACCGAGACTCCCAAGAAGGGCTGCGGCTCCTCCGTGGCGCTGGGTCTGGTGGCTCTGGTCGCCCTCATGGGCACCGCCCTCCTTGGCAAAAAGGAGCGTTGATCCGTAGCGATTCCTACTACATAAAAAAGGAGAAAAGCCATGAAAATCCGTAACCGCGTTCTCACAGCCATCCTCCTGACCGCGCTGGTTCTGACAAGCCTCACCCTCCCCGCCTTCGCTGACGAGGACACCGACAACTACGTGGCCGCCCACTGGAAGTTCCAGAACGAGGAGGGCTACTACACCGGAAGCGTGGAGGAGGACAACCTCCGCTTCATCGACCTGACGGGCAACGGCAACGACCTGGAGGTCTGCTTTGAGGGTAACGGCGACCAGCTGGATATCTTCGAGTGGGACGAGGGTGCCACCGTGGGCGAGGACGGTGTCTACTCCACCAAATCCTCCCTCCGCTTCGGCAACACCTGGGAGAAGGCCCTGTCGGTGGATCCCTACGACGCCTCCCAGACCGAGTACAGCGGCGCATACGTGTCGGGTAAGTACTTCCAGACCGTCAATGGCGCTCTCCTGAACAACGTGGACAACACCACGGGCTGGACCGTGGAGATCATCTTCAAGATCGACGAGGAGTGGAACAACAACTACAACCGCTACACGGGTCTCTTCTCCCGCCAGGGCGTGGTGGAGTCCCAGGATGAGCCCGCCTTCTCCATGGCTCTCACCGAGCTGATCGGCGGCGGTACTCAGGACGGCTACATCGGCAGAGAGGGAACCACGGGTCTTCAGTACGTCCACGTGGACGTGAACGAGAACAAGACCAATCACGAGCGTAAGAACGGCGAGATCTACGCCGAGGAGTGGATCCACTACATGGTCACCAGCGACGGCTACTGGCTGGACGTCTACGTCAACGGCGAGAACGTTCTCTCCATGGCCGAGAACAACGAGATCTACATCACCGACTCCCTTTTCAGCTGGGAGGTGGGTGTAGGCCGTAAGCTGGGCACCGACAAGGCCACCATGAACCCCAAGCACCCCGAGGGCCTGATCCGCCGTCTCTTCTGCGGCTCCATGGCCGAGATCCGCTTCACCATGAACTACATGGATATCGAGGACTCCCTTTTGTACGGTGAGAACGCCCTGGAGAACAACAAGCAGACCGAGGCTCCCACCGAGGAGGTCACCGAAGCCCCCACCGACGAGGTCACCGAGGCCCCCACCGAAACGCCTACCGAAGCCCCCACCGAGACACCCACCGATGCCCCCGCCACCGAGGCTCCCACCGAGACTCCCACGTCGGGCTGTGGTTCGGTACTGGGCGTGAGCATGGCCGCCTTACTCACCGCCGTGGCCGCCGCCGTGGCTTTGCGCAAGAAGGAATGAATTCAACTTATGCACCCTGCCAAACGGCGGGGTGCGTTTTTTTGTCACAACGCCGAAATTGTTCCCCCTCGGTTGACAGAAGCCCCGTTTTCCTGTATAATAATCCTATCCAATGAAAAGGAGGAAACCCCATGAAACGGTTTTCTTTCAAGCGCGCGCTGGCTCTTTTTCTGAGCCTGCTCATGATGCTCTCGGCTCTGTCGGCTATCCTGACCTTCACGGTCTCCGCCGCCCCCAAGAAGGAGCATACCATCCAGAACGGTACGGGCAAGCGTGAGCCCATCCGCGTAGGCCAGACCTACTCCTACCGCGCAAACGTCCTGCACTCCTTTACCGCCTTCGGCATCAATATGCCCACCTGGGAGAAGACCGACTCGGTCTGTACCCTCCATCTCTACAAGTGGCAGGGAACCTTCGAGGCTACCGTAGCGGGAACCCCCATCGCCTCCAAAACCTTCGACCCCATGCGGGACGGAGCGCGCAACTGGGTGGAGTTTGATGCCCAGCCCGCGGGCGAGTACCTCTTCCACATCACCGACGCCAGCTATAACGCGGGCGTCTGGACCAATACCTTCCCCGAGGACTCCAAGGGATTTTTGTACCTGGACGGCGTGGAGCAGATCGGCGAGCCCGAGCTCTTCGTCCGCTTTGCAGAAGCCGTGGAGGATCCCTTCGGCAAGTGCGAGCGCTCCCAGGATATGCTCAATAAGGTGGAGCCCTATGACTCCGCCGAGGGCGTGGAGATCTACCAGGTCAACGAGAGCATCGGCCTGCGTCTGAACACCCTGGTCCCCTTCTCGGGCATGGAGGTCAAGTTCGGCACCTACTACCGCGACGATATGGAGGTGACCATGTCGGCCTACGAGTGGAAGGGCACCTATGCCGCCACCATCGCCGAAAAGCCCGCGGGCACGGGGCGGGTCACCCTGAAGGATAACCTCTACGCCGAGGTCTCCTTCGGGAAGCTCCCCGCGGGAGATTACCTGTTCCTGGTCCACGAGCTCAACGCCGTCCCCGGTCTCTACGTCTACTCCGACGCCACGGGCTTTGAGGGTGAGATCTACACTGACGGCCTTGTCGGCAGCGCCCTGAACATCTTCCCCTACTTCCGCCTCCATTTCACCGACGAGGCCGAGGACTACTTCGCCCCCTGCGTGGGCAACGGCGACCTCCCCGACGGCAACCACAAGACCCCCGACCCCTACGTCATCCCCTCGGACAGCCTCATCTACACCCATGAGGTCATGCCCGATACCTGGGTCTTCACCGACGGCTTGGGCCGCGTCTCCCTGACCAACGCCGAGGTAGGCGACCCCAAGGCCGACAAGACCCTGGCCATGTTCTACTGGACCTGGCACACCGGCGGCTCCTCCAAGAGCACCCCCGTCAATATGCAGGAGCTGTCCACCAAATACCCCGAGGCCATGCGGGACTTCGATAACCCCCTCTGGACCGAGCTGGGCAGCACCGTCAACTTCTGGAATACCCCCATCTACGGCTACTACCGCGGTAATGACGGCTGGGTTCAGCGCAAGCAGGGCGAGCTGTTGGCCAACGCGGGTGTGGACGTGGTCTTCACCGACAACACCAACGGCATCAATACCTGGCGCAACTCCTATACCTCCCTCATGAACACCTGGTCGGATGCCATGTCCGACGGCGTGAAGACCCCCAAGGTCTCCTTCATGCTACCCTTCTGGGATAAGGGGTACACCCGCACCCAGGTGCAGATGCTCTATCTGGACATCTTCCGCCAGAACAAGTGGCCCGAGCTGTGGTTCTACTGGGATGAAAAGCCCATGCTGATGGCTATGGGCGACAGCTTCAACGCCGCCGAGTCCCTCGCGGATAGGGAGATCTCCCGCTTCTTCACCTTCCGCCCCGGTCAGCCCGGCTACCTTGTCGAGAAGACCGAGTACTCCACCTGGGGATGGCTCTCCATGTACCCCCAGGAGCTCTACTACAAGAACGCCAAGGAGCAGAAGGCAGGCAACGTGGAGCAGATGACGGTGGGTATCGCCCAGAACCACGATTACGAGCATCACATCCTGGCCGCCATGAGCGGCAACCACATCACGGGCCGCTCCTACACCACCGACTTTGAAAACCGCTTCGAGGTGGAGGGTGCCGAGGCCTCCAAGTGGGGCTACAACTTCGCCCAGCAGTGGCAGTACGCCCTGGAGGTCAACCCCAAGGTGGTCTTCGTCACGGGCTGGAACGAGTGGATCGAGGGCCGCTATGTGAAGTGGCCCGTGGAGGAGGGCAACCCCGCCGCCGTGGAGAACGCCTTCCCTGATCAGTACATCGACGAGTTCTCCCGCGACATCGAGCCCACCAAGGGTGCTCTGCAGGATCACTACTACTACCAGCTGGTCAACTTCGTCCGCCAGTTCAAGGGCGCCCGTCCCATCCCCACCCCCACCGCCCAGGCCACCATCGACCTGACCAAGGGGATGGACCAGTGGGAGAGCGTTGGTCCCTACTACGCCGCCTACATCGGCAACACCGACGACCGCGACGCCCAGGGCTACGGCGAGTACCACTACACCGAGACCTCGGGCCGAAACGACATTATCGGTGCCAAGATCGCCCGCGACGGCGAGTTTGTCTACTTCCTCGTGGAGTGCAACGAGGACATCACCCCCTACACCGACTCCCTGTGGATGAACCTCTACATCGACACCGATCAGTCCAAGCAGGGCTGGAACACCTTCGAGTTCGTGGTGAACAAGTCCGCCGCGTCCGAGAAGACTTTGGTTCTGGAGAAGTTCACCGCCGATAACGATTACACCAAGACCGAGAAGGTAGCCGACGTGGAGTACAAGGTGGACGGCAAGTTCATGACCGTCAAGATCGCCAAGTCCGACCTGGGGCTTTCCGGTGACGACTACACGATCAACTTCGCCTGGACAGACAACGTCCACGACGAGGGCGACTATACCAAGTTCAGCGGCGATATCCTGGACTTCTACATCTCGGGCGACGTCGCCCCCGGCGGCCGCTTCAAGTACAGCTACATCTCTACCGCCGCCAACTCCGCCGCGGGCGAGACCGACGGGACTACTCCTTCCGAGTCCACCCCCACCGAGTCCACCCCCGTGGAGACCCCCGCCGAGACCGAGCTCGACACCCAGCCCGGGAAGAAGGGCTGTAAGTCCACCCTGGGCATGGGCGTGGCCTTCACCCTCACCGCCATGGCCGCTGCCGTGGCCCTGAAGAAGTCCAAGGAGGACTGAGCCGTGACCGCGCTATCCAAAAAGACCCGTATCACCCTGCTGATCGTGGCGGGAGCCATCCTCCTGACGGCCCTGCTGGCGGTTTGGGGAATGGTCATGGCCCATATGCTGACGAGACAGCGGACCGAGCACGAATATCTGACCCCCTACAGCGAGAAG
>JAFULU010000309.1 GCA_017483125.1 Clostridia bacterium | reverse complement strand
GCGGTATCCTTTTTGCGTGGGAAAAGTGGGGTTTGTCGGTGGGTTTCCTCGTGAGCCTTCCCCAGCGGGGAAGGGGGCCCGCGATCGCGGTGGATGAGGAGAGCCAGTTTCCGTTCGGCAGCGGGTATGATGTCTCTTGGCGTCTCAAGGGTTTCCGTATACACCCGGATGAACAAGTAAACCCGCTCTCCTCATCCACCACCTGCGGTGGTCCCCCTTCCCCGCTGGGGAAGGCTCACGAGGAAACCCAACAGCCCGATAAACCTCAATTTGAAACTTAAGCGCTCATCCACAGATATTGAGGGTCATAAAGCCCCCTCGTAAGCTATAGACGATATTTTCATCGGAAGGGCTACCGAAAATGCGGAATTTCCCGAAAATTTTCGGTCGGATCACAAAAGGGGAGACGCGGCGGCCTCTCCCCTTTGATTTCAGATCCTTTCGGCCTCCATCCCCTTGGGGAAGGTGGCCCGAAGCAGGGCGTCGTACCCCTCAAAGGTCACGCATCCCACGTCCTCGGGAAAGGCCAGCAGCTCCATGTCGTTTCCGTAGATGAACGCCCGCACGCCTGTTTCCGCCATGCCCGCCGAGAGGTAGAAGGCCTTGCGGCGCATTCGCTGTTCGGCATTGGGGCAGGGGTCGCGGGGGATGCAGAGAGGGGACGGGGTCTCGATCTCCAGAAAGAAGTGACCGCCGCCGCTACCTCGGACGTGATCCCGAATGAGGGGAAGGACGGCGTGGCCCAGTCCCTGTCCTCGCAGGTCGGGGGAGACGGCGAAGTAGTCCAGCATGGTGAGGTCACCGTGGGTCACCGTGATGACCATGCCCGCCACGGGACAGTCGGGGGTGGAGATGGCCAGCACCTCGTAGGCGGAGGATCTTTCCCCCGTGAGCATATAGTCCAGTTCCTTGCGCTCCGAGGCGGGGAAGGAGGACTCGTAGAGAGCTTCGTAGGCGGGACGGAGGGTGGGAGTGAGGGGGGAGAGGGTGATCGGGTGGGTCATGAGATACTCCTTGATTCAACGATGCTTGTAGGGACCGGCGTCCTCGACGGTCCGCGGATCACATAGACCCGACGACGGATCTTTGGGGGACAGTGGCGGACCGTCCGCTGAGCTTGCTCGGCATGACGCCGGTCCCTACGATATCGGTGTTATTTCTTGGCCCCCAGCTTCGCAAACCACTTGAAGGTCAGCGGCCACACAGCCCCCGCGAAGAGGACGGTGAGGAAGTAGCGGATGGCGTAGGCGATGTAGTTGCCCTTGAAGATCAGGTTGAACAGGGGCTTGGAGCCTTCCATCACCACCAGCAGAAGGCCGAAGCCCACCGCCAGCTTGATGATCTGGGCCCACCACTTGGCGGTCTTGGTGTCAAACCTGATGAAGCGGGTATCCACCTCGTAGATGACCCACATACCCAGGGTACAGCCCAGGAACTTGTAGGCGTTCTTGACGGCACTCGTGTAGTTGGCCGCGTCAATGTCGGCGGGGAAATGGTAGAGGGAGACGAAGAGCAGAAAGGCCACGGCGAAGACCGACAGCACACCCATGAGGGGGTACATGAGCTTTCTTTGGTAGCCGCACTCACAGAACAGGGGCCACAGGATGCAGATGAGGGTCAGGGCGATGATGATGGACACCCCCACGTCCCAGGGGGTATGCACGCCCAGGTACATACGGGTAAAGGGGATGAGCAGGCACATGATGACGCCTACGATTTTGACCCATTTCTCCTTGCGGCAGACGGCCAGGGCACCGTAGCAGCCCACGGCGGTCTGGGTGTGGCCGCTGGGGAAGGAGTAGCCCGAGGCGGCCTCGCGGGCGGCCTCCACGATGGTGAAGTTGGGATCCTGCACCCAGGGGCGGGGGATGCGGCAGGCGATCTTCAGAAACTGGTTGATGTAGACCCCGAAGAAGCCGGTCAGAAGGATGAAGTAGCCCTGCTTCTTGTCGATGCACCAGAACATGAGCAGACCCGCCACGATGAAGAGCAGCTCGTTTCCGAACTCGGTGAAGATCAGCATGAGGGTGTCCAGGATGGGGTTGCGGATGGATTCGAGCCAGTACAGTACTTCCATTTGATTCTCCTGTTTATGCCATAATAGCGGTTACGGCGGTTTACTTATATTCGTCGGAGCGGTTATCCTCGACGAAGCGCCATTTCATACGGCGGGCAATGACGAAATCCGCCTCCTGCATGACGGCCATGTCGGTAGAGCAGCCCGTGGTCCAGACCACGAAGCCTTTGTCATCGAAGTC
This sequence comes from Clostridia bacterium, assembly GCA_017483125.1. Classification (GTDB taxonomy): domain Bacteria; phylum Bacillota; class Clostridia; order Oscillospirales; family CAG-272; genus CAMEON01. Next base: position 11,558 of record JAFULU010000309.1, on the reverse strand, counting down.
CACCAGAATACCGTAGATATCGGTCCCGATATTGCTTCGGCTACAGCTGCCGAGCTGCCAGTCGTCCAAGGCCTCAAAGACCAGCTCCACCACGCTGTCCCAAATGGAGGTGACCAGCACCGTGATCCTCAACTCGGTTTCGTCGGGGGCGTACATATGCCCGCCCTCGGGGAGCTTGGTGATGCCGTTGAATCGGTAGCGGATATCGGTCATCTCGCCGTCGTGAAGAGAGTTGACGGCTTGTATGAAGGCTTTCGCGTCCTCGGGGGTGAGGATGGGGGTGTAGTCGGGGGACATGGGGGAGGGCTCCTTTCATTAAATTGGGGTTTGTCGGTCCGTGCCTTTGCCTTCCCCAGCGGGGAAGGGGGACCGCGAAGCGGTGGATGAGGAGAGCAAATTACGGTTCGGTATCGGGTATGATTTTTCTTGGCGTATCAAGGGTTTTACGTATAAACCCGCTTGTAAATTCAAACCCGCTCTCCTCATCCGTCACTTCGTGACACCTTCCCCGCTGGGGAAGGCAAGTAACGAGGAAACCCACCGATAAACCGCAATTTGAAGCATTTCGCGATCGTCGGTCTTTTATTCCAGCTCCGCCTCGGCCACGCGGACCACCAGGTCGGTGCCGTAGGGGAAGTGGGTGAAGTCTACCTGCAGGCTATCGCCCTCCTGGGTGAAGGCCAGCTCCCGACCGCCTCCCGCGGCATCGGTCCAGCGGATGCTCTTGATCTTACCGGGGATGCCTGTGAAACGCCACCCGTCGGTGTTGTCGGAGCCGCGGTCCACCACCACGTTGCCGTCTCCCACGACACGGAGACCGTGGACAAAGAAGTAGAGCTTACTGCCGTCGCGGAGGGCGAAGTCCTTGCCGGGACCCGTCACGCCGCAGGGCTTGGCGGTGTAGATGACGTTGCCCGTGGCGCGGACCCAGTCACCGATCCCCCGCAGAAGGGCCTCCTGCATGAGGGGAATGGCACCCTCACCCGTGGGGCCGATGTTGAGGAGGTAGTTAGCCCCCACGCGGCGGCAGGCGCAGAGGGTCTCGATGAGCTCGGCCAGGGACTTGTAGTTGCAGTCGTTTGCGCCAAATCCCCAGTGATTGTTCATGGTGTGGCACATCTCGGCGGCCACGTACTTGCGGTGGCCCTCCCGATCCATGGGGGTGGGACGGCCCTGCTCGAAGGTGACGCTGTCCAGCTGGAGGTTGCCTACCTCGCCCCGGTGGGACAGGCCCGTGTTGTTGACGATGATGGCATCGGGCTGGTGCTTGCGGATGACCTCGTAGAGGGCGTCCTCCTCCCAGTCGGCCTCGGGCTTGGACCAGTTGCCGTCGAACCACAGACCACCGATCTTGCCGTAGTTGGAGCAGAGGATCTCCACCGAATCCCGCAGGTATTGCAGGTACTTAGGGAAGTTTCCGTTGAAGTCGGGGTTGTACCAATCCAGGGTGGTGTGGTAGAACATGGGCATGACGTCCTGCTCGTTGCAGGCGTCCACGAACTCGCGGATGAGATCCCGCCCGCAGGGGGAATGGGGGGCGTCGAAGGTGTTCAGACCGCAGGTGTCGTAGAGGGAGAAGCCCTCGTGGTGGCGGGTGGTCAGGGTGATGTATTTCGCCCCTGCCGCCTTGGCCACCGACACGATATGGCGGGCGTCGAACTCGGACGCGGTGAAGGTGCTCTGGAGCTTTTGGTACTCGGACATGGGGATGCCGTGGATATGCTGCACCCACTCGCCCTTGCCCATCTGTGAATAGAGACCCCAGTGGATGAACATACCGAAGCCTTTGTTTTCAAAATCGGCGACTCGCTTCTCGGGAATCGGAACTGACATGACAGACCTCCTGTTTTATGTGATTTGGTGTGTTACTTGTGATTGCGGAAGCGCTCGTACAGCTCTGCTACCTGCGCCATGCGCCCGCTAAACTCGGCCCAGTCGGTGGGCTTGACCCGGTTCCAGACGTTCTCGGACAGACATGGGGTGCGCTCCTCGATGAGCCTCTGCTCCTCGCGGACGCCCTCGGCCACCACGGGGAACTTCTTCACGATCTGATCGCCCCAGGCCAGCAGCTGACCGCCCTCCACCTGCATGGTGGGGTCGATGTGCAGAGCCTCCTTGTTGTAGGGAGAGCCGGGATGGACGGCGCCCCAGGTATAGACGTTCCAGTTGTAGATCTCCTCGGGGGACCAGTAGACCACGGGAGTCACCACGTACATGGGCTTCCAGGCGCCGTTGACCACGCGGAAGCCTGCCTCCAACAGTTCGGGGGCGGTCTGGTAGAAGTTCTCCCAGCTGACGATCACCGACTCCTTGGGGATGAGGTGGTTCATGCTCTTGTGGAAGCCCTCCCAAACCACGGGGGTCTTGCCGCAGGAGAGGATGACCTCGCAGATGTCCTTGATAAAGGTGGCGTACATCAGCTCGGTCAGCTCATGCTTGCCCTCCTCGGTGGCGAGGTAGCCGTCCACGTCAATACCGCGGCTGCGGAAGGCGTTCAGGCACTTGTCGCAGTCCAGCCACCTGGCAATGGCCGCCTCGTCGCCGCCCAGATGGATGTACTCGGAGTCGGCAAACAGCTCACACAGCTCACGGAAGAGGGTGGCCATCCCCGCCATGGACTCCTCGGAAAGACAGATGATGCCGTCGGTGCCGAAGATCTCGCCGTAAGCGGCGGCGAAGGAGGTGGTGTGACCGGGGACGTCGATCTCGGGGATGAGCTGAATCCCGCGGGAATTGGCATAGGCAATCAGCCCCTTGATCTCGGCCTCGGTGTAGTGACGGCCCTCGGTGGGGAGTTTGGGGAAGGCTTTCGAGGGGAGGGTATAGCTCTGGTCATCGGTGAAATGGAAGTGGAGGTACCTGACCTTGTAGAAGCGGCACATATCCACGTACTCGTAGAGGACGTGCAGCTCATGCCAGTCGCGGGCCAGGTCGATCATGACGGTGCGCCAGGTGCATTTCGGCTCGTCCTCAATGACACCCGCGGGGAGGGTCAGGCCGTCCTCGGTCTTCTCCATGAGCTGGATGAGGGTGACAGCGGCGTTCTGGGCACCGAGGACGTCGGAGGCCTTGACGGTAGCGCCGCTTTCGGTGACGGTGAGGGTGTACGCCTCGGTGGGCAGGGAAGGATCAACGGCGAAGGTGATGCCGCCCTCACCCTCGGTCAGGGTAATGCCGTGGGTGCGGCGGGCGTAGTCGGCCAGGGTTTTCGCGGCGTCGGCGAAGATGCCGTCGGCGGTATATACGGGGGTGACAGCCACAAGGGTGTCGGTCATAGTGGTATGGGCAGGAGCGGGAATGAGTCGGAGCATGAGTCTCTTCCTTTCTGTTTATAGGATGGATTCAGTATAGCACATTTGGCGGGGGATGTCAAGGGAAATGGCGGGATTGAGCAGAGGGAAGAAAAATTTTGCCGCGGAGTGTGTAGAAAAATCAAATACCCCCTTGCTTTTTCTCTCAAAATATGGTATGATAATGATAACTTTACGAAGGGAGGCTGATACAATGAAATCAGTCACAATCAAGATTCTGGCTCTCCTTCTGGCCGCGCTGATGGTCCTGCCCATGCTGGCCGCCTGTGGCGATACCACCGAGGAGAACCCCGATACCACCGCCGGTCAGGTCACTGAGGGTGATACCGAGAGACAGCCCGCCGTAGCCAAGAAGGACTACCAGGATGCCGAGTTCGTCGCGATCTACTGCGCCGATACCTTCAACGAGGGCTACTTCTTCATTGACGAGGAAGACCGCAAGCCCGGTAACGACATGGACGACCGTGTCTACGAGCGCGCCCTCAACGTGGAGGAATACCTGGGCGTGGACATCATCGCCGAGAACGGCGGTACCTTCCAGGAGTACACCACTCCCCTAAAGAACGCCATCTCCGCCGGTGACGACTCCTACCAGATGGTCATGACCCACGTGTACATGGAGGTCGCCAACCTCATCACCAACAACTACCTCCGCGACTTCCAGGACTTCGAGAGCATGCAGCTGGAGGAGGACTACTGGAACTACGGTCTGATGTCCGATCTGTCCATCAACGACAAGATGTTCTGCGGCTACAACGACTTCTGCCTGGCTAACTGCTACATGATCGGCTTCAACAAGGACATGGTGGCCGAGTATTCGGGCACCATTGGCAACCTGTACGATCAGGTCCGCAACAAGCAGTGGACTCTGGAGAAGATGATCGAGTACTCCTCTCTGGTCAGCCAGGATAACGGTGACGGTAAGTGGGACGAGAACGATACCTACGGCTTCTCCTGCTTCGCCTGGGTGCCTCTGGTGTCCTTCCAGCACGCCGCCAACATCCCGATCGTCAAGGAAGGCACCGACGGTGAGTTCTACATCTCCCCCATGGTGGACAACTCCGAGAAGATCATCGCTCTGGACGAGATGCTCTACGACTTCATGAAGGCCGAGTACACCTACACCTACTCTCCCTTCGACGGTAAGCAGGCTCTGCCCCTGAAGAGCGGCCGCGTCATGTTCGAGATCGTCAACAACTACGGCCTGGTCTCCACCAAGGAGGAGGACGTCAAGGTCGGCGTTCTGCCCTATCCTCTGTGGGATTCCAAGCAGGAGAAGTACCAGACTTTGAGCTGGAACGGCGTTCTGGGTATCCCCACCACCGTCCAGGACGAGGATATGGTCGGTGACACCATCGAGATGCTGGCATGGTACTCCGAGCCCGTCAACACCGCCTTCTACGAGACCCTGCTGGGCTCCAAGGTGGCCGATGCTCCCGAGGACGTGGAGATGCTGAACCTTGTCTGGGCCGGTCAGGTCTCCGATATGGGTCTGGTGTTCTCCTCCTCCTCCAACCAGATGGACGCTCTCTTGTACGCTCTGGCTCACCACGTCTCCGTCGAGGGTAAGCCCGCTTACGCAACCTACTACAGGCAGAACCAGAAGGCCGCCGAGCGTCTGCTCAACAAGATGTTCGAGGAGGATTGATCCGCCGTCGGATCTCTTTTAGCCAATTTGCCTACAGATCCCGCAAGGTTTTGGGCCTTGCGGGATGCTTTTTTGGTGAAATTGCCACTGAAAAAAGTCAAAAAACTATTGACATCAAGGGAAAATTATGTTATAATAGTTTGCCGCTTAAAAGGGGCCTCTTTAAGTGTGCCGACGAGGGTCGGCAACGCCCCCATAGCGAGTCTTAAGAAAAGAGGTGCTTTTCCATGTTTGCTGTTATTACTACAGGCGGAAAGCAGTACAAGGTCGTCGAGCAGGACATCATTTTTGTCGAGAAGCTGGACGTTGAAGAGGGCGCAGAGGTTACCTTCCCCGTAGCCGCTCTGTCCACTGACGCAGGCTTCAAGGTCGGTACCCCCGTTGTCGAGGGTGCTACCGTCACCGGCAAGGTGCTGAAGAACGGTAAGGGTAAGAAGATCTACGTTCTGAAGTACAAGGCTAAGAAGAACGAGAAGAAGAAGATCGGTCATCGTCAGCCCTTCACCAAGGTGCAGATCGTGAGCATCGTGGGTTAATTCCCGCGACCGCGTCAAGGCTTTCGAAAGGAGAAAACCTATGACCAAGATCGTATTTTTCCGAAGCGACGGCATTTTCTACGGCTTTGAAGAGCAGGGCCACACGGGCTACGGCGAGGAAGGGGACGATATCCTCTGCTCGGCTATCTCGGCCATGACCATGTTCCTCATCAATACCGTTGAGGTTGCCTTCTCATCCTCCATCGATTACGAGATCGATGACGGCACCACCACCATCCGCGTCACCTGCAAGTCCGCCCTTCCCGAGTTCGAGGAGGACGACATGAAGCGGTACGCCGTGTCGGGTATCTTCCTTGGCTACTACCAGCAGCTTACGGACATGCTGGAGGAGTACGGAGACTATCTGGACGTCAAGGTGGTCAACCGCCACTACGGAGCGTGAGACGTTTCACTTCTCAAACCATTCATTCGCCAACCCACCTATTTACTGAAAAATGGAGGTAATTCATGATGTTGAAGCTCAGTTTGCAGTTTTTTGCTCATAAGAAGGGTGTCGGTTCTACCAAGAACGGCCGTGATTCCGAGTCCAAGAGACTGGGTGTGAAGAAGGCTGACGGCCAGGCAGTTCTTGCCGGCAATATCATCGTCCGTCAGAGAGGTACCGCGATCCGTCCCGGCAACAACGTCGGCATCGGCTCCGATGATACCCTGTACGCTCTGATCGACGGTCGCGTCAAGTTCGAGCACGCCACCAAGAGCAAGAAGCAGGTCAGCGTTTACGCAGACTAATTTTTGCAGTTAAGACCATGAGATACAATCGACACGCGGAAGACTGAAAAGCTCCGCGTGTCGGTGTTGATCTCAAAATCAAACCCCGTGGCCCTTACTCGGGTCGCTTTTCATATTCCTTCGGCTGTGACCGGGAGGAGCTTTTCTTGAAACCACCCAGAGAGAGGACGGTTGGTGCGAGTCCTTGTGGGAAGGGAAGCAGGTCGCCCGTGAGCCTGTGAGTGTGAGCCGCTTTTGCGGGTAGCGTTCACCGTTTGAGCCCGTTATCGCTTATTGAGTGCGCGTTTTGGCGGAGTTCTGCCGAGCGCGAAATCAGGTGGTACCGCGTCTTTTCGTCCTGATACGAAAGGGCGTTTTTTGTTTTCCATAAAATCGCTCCCGAAACAGAAATCGCTTACTCCCTTTCCGTACTTGATTTTGCATTTTGCATTTTGCATTTGAACATTTCTATTCCATAGAAAGGAACCTATGCTATGAATCCCAACACCGAACTCCCCAAGACCTATGCCCCGTCCGAATTTGAGGACAGGATCTACCAGAACTGGGTGGACAAGGGCTACTTCACCGCCCACCGCGACCCCGACAAGAAGCCCTACACCATCGTCATTCCCCCGCCCAACATCACGGGCCAGCTCCACATGGGCCACGCCCTGGACAATACCCTCCAGGACATCCTGATCCGCTATAAGCGTATGTCGGGCTACGCCACCCTGTGGCTCCCCGGCACCGACCACGCTTCCATCGCCACCGAGGCCAAGATCGTGGAGGCCATGCGCAAGGAGGGTCTCACCAAGGAGGACCTTGGCCGTGAGAAGTTTTTGGAGCGCGCCTGGAAGTGGAAGGAGCAGTACGGCAACCGCATCATCTCCCAACTGAAGAAGATGGGCTCCTCCTGCGACTGGAGCCGTGAGCGCTTCACCCTGGACGAGGGCTGCTCCAAGGCCGTCCGTAAGGTCTTCGGCCGCCTCTACGAGAAGGGTCTGATCTACCGCGGCGAGCGCATCATCAACTGGTGCCCCCACTGCGAGACCTCCATCTCCAACGCCGAGGTGGACTACGAGGAGCAGAACGGCCACTTCTGGCACATCCGTTACCCACTGGTGGGCGGCGGCGGATACGTGGAGGTCGCCACCACCCGTCCCGAGACCCTGCTGGGCGATACCGCCATGGCCGTCAACCCCGCCGATGAGCGCTACAAGGATCTCATTGGTAAGTACGTGGTCCTGCCTCTGGTGGGCCGTCGGATCCCCATCGTGGCCGACGAGCACGCCCAGCTGGACAAGGGTACCGGCTGCGTGAAGATCACCCCCGCCCACGACCCCAACGACTTCGAGGTGGGCCGCCGCTGCCACCTGCCCATGGAGGTGGTGCTGACCAACCGCGCCAAGATCACCGACAACTACCCCAAGTACGCCGGCATGGACCGCTACGAGGCCCGCAAGGCCATCGTCAACGACCTCCGCGAGGGCGGCTTCCTGGCTGAGATCGAGGATCTGAAGCACGAGGTGGGTACCTGCTACCGTTGCGGCACCACCATCGAGCCCATGATCTCCCTCCAGTGGTTCGTCCGCATGGAGCCCCTGGCAAAGCCTGCCATCGACGCCGTCCGTGAGGGCAAGACCCGCTTCGTCCCCGAGCGCTTCGACAAGAACTACTTCCACTGGATGGAGAACAGCCAGGATTGGTGTATCTCCCGTCAGCTGTGGTGGGATCACCGCATTCCCGCCTACTACTGCGACGTCTGCGGCCACGTGGAGGTGGCTCCCGACGGTTGCACCGCCTGCCCCAAGTGCGGCGGCACCGTGACCCAGGATCCCGACACCCTGGACACCTGGTTCTCCTCCGCTCTCTGGCCCTTCTCCACTCTGGGTTGGCCTGACGAGACCGAGGATCTGGCCTACTTCTACCCCACCAACACCCTGGTCACGGGCTACGACATCATCACCTTCTGGGTGTCCCGTATGATCTTCTCCGCCCTGGAGTACACGGGTGAGGTGCCCTTCGATACCGTCCTGATCCACGGTCTGGTCCGTGACGCACAGGGCCGTAAGATGTCCAAGTCTCTGGGCAACGGCATTGATCCCCTGGAGATCATCGCCAACTACGGTGCCGACGCCCTCCGCTTCGCCCTGGCTACGGGCAACTCCCCCGGAAACGATATGCGCTTCTCGGACGAGAAGATCGAGGCCGCCCGTAACTTCGCCAACAAGCTGTGGAACGCCTCCCGCTTCGTCCGCATGAACCTCACCATCGACGAGATCCACCTCCCCGAGGCTGACAAGCTCTCCCCCGAGGACAAGTGGCTCCTCAACGGCTTCAACGAGCTGGCCGCCCGTGTCAATTCCAACCTGGATAAGTACGAGTTGGGCGTGGCTCTGGGTGCTCTGTACGACTTCACCTGGGACGTCTTCTGCGACTGGTACATCGAGCTGGCCAAGTCCCGTCTCAGCGAGAAGGACACAGAGGCAAGCCTCCAGCAGAACCTGGTCTGCCAGAACGTGATCTCCTACGTCCTCAACGGCATCCTGAAGCTGCTCCATCCCTTCATGCCCTTCATCACCGAGGAGATCTTCGCCTCCCTGCCCACCCTGGCCGGTGACGCCGAGAGCATCATGATCTCCACCTATCCCACCTACGACGAGTCCCTGTCCTATCCCGCCGAGGCCGCCGAGATGGAGCGCATCATCGAGCTGATCCGCGCCATCCGCAACCGCCGCTCCGAGATGAACGTGGCTCCCTCCCGCAAGGCCGCTCTGTTCATCGAGACCAAGTACGTGGATACCTTCCACGCCGGCACCGCCCCCTTCTTCGCCCGTCTGGCGTCTGCCGCTGAGATGACCGTGGCCGAGAAGTTCGACGAGTCCGTAGTCTCCGCCGACACCGCCGTCCAGATCATCACCCCCTCCGCCACCGCCTACCTGCCCATGTCCGACCTGATCGATTTCGAGAAGGAGAAGGCCCGCCTTGCCTCCGAGATCGCCAAACTGGAGGGTGAGGTCAAGCGCCTGGAGGGCAAGCTGGGCAACGCGGGATTTGTGGCCAAGGCTCCCGCCGCCGTGGTCGAGGCCGAGCGCGCCAAGCTGGCCGCCGCGCAGGAGAAGCTGGGGGCTACCAAGGCTGCTCTGGCTAAGTTAGGTTAATTTCATATCCATATCCATTCCCCCCGCCGAAAGGAGGTAACCCACCATGAAAAAACGGATCGCCATCCCGCTTTTATGTCTGTGTGTCGCCCTCCTTCTGGCGGGGGGACTCGCTTTGCTGACCTTATCGGGGTTTTCCCTCGCGGATACCCTCGGGATGCTTCTGGAGAAGCCATTTGGGGAGACGGTAGACTTTCCGAAGGAAACCCATCATACGGGGGATACCGCCGAGCCTGTGCCCCATGAGCATAACATAAACGAAGCAGGCCCCTGCTACTGTGGCAACGCCTATATCACTCACTTGAAGAACGGGGGCTGGGAGATCACCGAGTACGACCCCGACCGCAGGTGGCTTCCCATTCTGGAGACCGAGTATGATGCCGAGGGGAACCCCGTTCGTGTGACCCGTCACGAGCATGAATATGAGAACCCCGGGGACAGGGAACCCAAACATACCCTGATCTATGAAAACGACGTGCTGATCCGCGAAGAGATCTGTGACGTTTACCCCGAGGCAGATCCCGATAACGCCTATCTAGAGATCATCAACTATCAGGAAGATGGAAGTCGGATCGTCAACCTCTACAGACATGAGTATCGGGACTTCGCCATCTACTACGATGCCGAGGGGGGACTGACGAAGACCGAGAAGTTTGAGTATACCTGTGATGCTATGGGAAGGATCCTCGGAGAGGTTCAGTACATCAATGACGTCCGCACGTATGAGTATTTGAGCTTCCAAAGCCCGATCGGCGCGTGGTATTGGGATTACGAGATCTTCTACGATGAAAACGGTGATCCCGAGCGGCACTACACGTGGGAATATACCTATGACAAGTGGAGGGAACCAAACCATCAGGTGAAGAAACTCAACGGAGCCGTGATCGAGGAGACCTTCTTTATGGAAGAATACGGATACGGTCAATACGTGTGCCGTGTGATCACCTACGGTGAAGATGGGCAGGTGCTGACCGATACCTACTATGACCCCGAGGGGAACGAGATCACCCCTTGACCAACAAAAAAGATCAGTTATCCAAAAAACATATTGATAAGGAGACCAAGACCATGATGATGTACATGCTTTTCCCCGATGCCAAGCGCAAGGCCCTTACCTTCTCCTACGACGACGGCGTGGAGCAGGATATCCGCCTCATGGAGATCTTCAACAAGCACGGCCTCAAGGGCACCTTCAACCTCAACGGCGAGCCTTTGCAGACCGCCGAGTACACCTGGCCCGAGGGCACCATCCACCGCCGCGTGGGCTACAAGAAGGCCCTGGAGAGCTACGGCGGCGAGTTGGGCCGGAACCACGAGATCGCCATCCACGGCTACACCCACCCCTTCCTGGACCGTGTCCCCCGTCCCATCGCCAACTATGAGGTGGCCAAGGACCGCGAGGCGCTGGAGAAGCTCTTCGACCGCCCGGTCCGCGGGTGCGCCTACCCCATGGGCACCTTCAGCGACATGACGGTGGAGGTCCTCCGCGACAACGACATCGCCTACGCCCGTACTACGGTGTCCACGGGCAACTTCTCCATCCCCGCCGACTGGCTCCGTATGCCCGCCACCTGCCACCACAACGACCAGCGTCTCTTCGACCTGGCCGAGACGTTCGTAAACGGCCAGCCCAACGGCTGGGATACCCCCTGGCTCTTCTACGTCTGGGGCCACGCCTACGAGTTCGACGCCAACAACAACTGGGACCGCATCGAATCCTTCTGCGAGCGCGTGGGCGGCCGCGACGACGTCTGGTACGCCACCAACATGGAGGTCTACGAGTACGTGGAGGCTTACCGCTCCCTGCACTTCTCGGTGGAGGGGAAGTTCGTCCGCAACCCCTCGGCCATTCCCGTTTGGTTCGAGTACGCGGGGGTGACCTGCTGTGTTCAGCCCGGGGAGACCAAGAAGTTCCGCTGATTTCATACCCTTTATCCCCCTGCTTCGGCGGGGGGATTTCTTTTTTGGGGGGTCAAATTTGGGTTTGTCGGTGGGTTCCTTTGCCTTCCCCAGCGGGGAAGGGGGACCGCGGAGCGGTGGATGAGGAGAGTGAATTACGGTTCGGTATCGGGTATGATTTCTCTCGGCGTATCAAGGGCTTTATGTATACACCCGTATAAAAGACCAAACCCGCTCTCCTCATCCACCACCTGCGGTGGTCCCCCTTCCCCGC
>JAFULU010000308.1 GCA_017483125.1 Clostridia bacterium | reverse complement strand
TGCTGGGCGGCGGGGATGATGACCACCTGGATGGGGGCGATGCGGGGAGGCAGGATGAGACCGTTGTCGTCACCGTGGGCCATGATGATGGCACCGATCATACGGGTGGACACGCCCCAGGAGGTCTGGTGGGGGTGCTTGACGGTGTTGTCGCGGTCGGTGAAGGTGATGTCGAAGGCCTCGGCAAAGCCGGTGCCGAAGTAGTGGGAGGTACCGCCCTGGAGCGCCACGCCGTTGTGCATCATGGGCTCGATGGTGTAGGTCTCCACGGCACCCGCGAACTTCTCCTTCTCGGTCTTCTGACCCGTGATGGCGGGGATGGCCAGGGAGTCGCGGTAGAAGTCCTCGTAGACCTTCAGCATCTGAATGGTCTCGGCGCGGGCCTCGTCCTCGGTGGCGTGCATGGTGTGACCCTCCTGCCAGAGGAACTCTGAGGTGCGGAGGAAGGGACGGGTGGTCTTCTCCCAGCGGACCACGTTGCACCACTGGTTGTACAGCTTGGGCAGGTCGCGGTAGGAGTGGATGATGTCCTTGTAGTGCTCACAGAACAGGGTCTCGGAGGTGGGGCGGACGATGAGCCGCTCGGAGAGGGTGTTCTGACCGCCGATGGTGACCACGGCGCACTCGGGGGCGAAGCCCTCCACGTGATCCTTCTCCTTCTGGAGCAGGCTCTCGGGGATGAACATGGGCATATAGACGTTCTCATGACCCAGAGCCTTGAAGCGGGCGTCCAGGTCCTTCTGGATGTTCTCCCAGATGGCGTAGCCGTAGGGGCGGATGACCATGCAGCCCTTGACGCCGGAGTAGTCCACCAGCTCGGCCTTCTTGACCACGTCGGTATACCACTGGGCGAAATCCACGTCCATGGAGGTGATCTGTTCTACGAATTTATCCTTTGCCATTGTTGTAATGTCCTTTCTTGGCGAAATATCAATAGATAATTCATTATACCGCATCAGGAGGAATTTGTCAAGGGGGATGGGGGATTTTTTGAGAAAAAGAGGGTGTCTCCCAAGAAAAGAGACACCCAAAAAACTATTTGTTGAGAAATAGAATGCCATCGGTACAGGATATCCCTGATGAACCTATCCCGCCAAAGCAGCCGTCCCCCTTTTCGATGGCCTCCCATTCGGCCTTCGTACCATCGAACCGCGCGTTGACACTACTGTTCGCAAAGCACTGCTCACCCAGATAAGAAACCGATTTGGGAATACGGATATCCAACGACGTTGCGTTATTCCTATCCATCCAAGAAAAGGCTAAATGTCCAATATGCGTGATACCTTCAGGGAGAATTACACTATTCAACAAAGGACATTTCAAGAACAACCCTTCCTCAATCCGGGTCATACCCGTGGGCAATTCAGCGGATAACAGATTGCTACAGCCCGTGAACGCGTACGCGCCCACGTTGGTTATCCCTTCGGGGAGGCAGATCGCGGTCAGGCCGTGGCAAAGCCCAAAAGCGTACTCTTCAATTGTTGTCATTCCGACACGCAACGGGAGATCGGTCAGGGCAGAGCATTGATAGAACGCATAGGCTCCTACGGTCGTTACCGTATCCGGCAGATGAACGGCACGAAGGGAGGTACAACCGTAAAAGAAACGATCGGGAATACGTGTTATGGTGTCGGAGAAGGTGAAGGAGGTCAGTTGGGTATTATCCTCAAAGGCTCCCCCCACCACAATGCACACATCCTTGTGAAGGCCGGCTGTGGTTACATCCTTACGGCCAAATGCGAGGATAGCGTACGGGTTCTCTCCAATTGCCAGATAGTAACCCCCGTCATACTCGGTATAAGAAAGAGAGGAGCACCCGCGGAAGGCGTGGTAGCCAATATGGGTCAATCCGTCAGAAAGAGATAGTTCGGAAAGAGAGGAACACTCCGTGAAGGCCTCGGGACCGATGTGGGTCAAGCCGGCGGTGTTCTGTACCGCGACCAGTTGCGTACAGTCTGCGAAGGCCATAGATTCAATTTTCGTTACACTGTAGGGCAGACGAAGTTCCTTCAGAGCGGTGTGGGCGAATGCCGTGGAACCGATCGTGGTCACCGAATCAGGGAGTGTGATCGCGGCGAGAGGAGTGTTTACTGCGAAGCACGCGGGGATAGTCGGGAGTTGGATTCCCTCCCCGAAGGTGATCTCGGTCAGGGTGGTCACGCCCTCAAAAGCGTTTTGACCAATCTCGGTCACGGATGCGGGAATGTGTATTTTGGTAATCCTGCGGCAATAGGCGAAGGCACTTTTTCCAATGGAGGTAAGACCGTCAGGCAGGGCAAAGCCTTCGGGCAAATTGCATTCCGAAAAAGCCATCTCGCCGATCGAGGTCAGCTTTTCGGGCCATACGAGGGAATCAAAGCTGCCGGAGAAGGCGTTCTTTCCGATGGCAATGACCAGATCCCCCTCTGGCGAGTAGTTGGGAATCACCATATCTCCCCGTACCCGTCCCGCGTCCTTGACACAGCAGGTGCCGTCACCGTAGGAGGTGAACTCCATGCCCGTCATGCTTTCACCGCACACAGAGCAGGCACGGCCGTCAAAGGTATGCAAGCCCGCAGGCATATCCTCGTCCTCGGTTTTACCGCAAAGGGAGCATTCACGGGTGCGAACACCTGTCTCCGTGCAGGTGGGCACCGCGGCAAATTGCCAATTACCGAAAGTGTGCGCACAGGATTCGGGATCGGGCTTGGTTTCGGTCTCTGTTTCGCTTTCGGACTCGGTGTCGCTTCCGCTCTCGGCGGCGGTCTCACTTTCGGATTCACTGTCGGTCTCGGGTTTGCTTTCGGTCTCGCGTTCACCTTCGTCGGTCATAGCATCTGTGGTGGTACTCTCCTCCGTTTCAAAGGAGGTCATGTCCCCCGTCCCCACAGGCGGCACATCCCCGCCCTTACCGAAGAAGAACGCCCCCACGGCCACACCCGCGGCCACAACTACGCCCGCCACCAGGGCGATCCAGCCGCCCTTGGCGACCCACGCCCCAAAGCCCGTCTTAACGGTGGTCTCGGTGTGGGATAACGAGTATAAGGTAGACGGATCCACAGCTGCGCCGCTCGCCGCGCCCACGGCTCCCGCCGCGCCCACAGCCACAAGCCCCAGCTTCGCGCCCACTTCGGTGATGTACTCGTCACGAATGCCGTTCATGGCTTCCAAAATGATCTCTCTGCTCATACCCGATACCCCCTTTCCGCAAGGTACGCCCGCAGACGCTCGCGGGTCTTGCTGAGCCGCTTATAGACCGTCTTGGGTGCCAGCTTCACTGCCTCCGCCAGCTCCTCCACGGGATAGGAGAACCAGTAGCGTCCCATAAAGATCGCGCGGTCGCTCTCCTCCAGCCGGGCCAGAAAGCCGTTGAGCAGGTCGGCCAGCTCGCCTGCATCCTCCATGGAGGCGGGGATGCAGTTCTCCAGCTCGTCCAGAGGAAGGGTCATGTCCCGATCCCGCCGTTCTCTTCGCAGGTCGCGGAGGCGGTTGAGGGACAGGTTGCGGGCGATACGGCAGACAAAGGCGCAGAGGGAGTCGGGCCTCGTGGGGGGGATGGCGTTCCAGGTCTTCAGGTAGGTGTCGTTGACGCACTCCTCGGCGTCGGGGCGGCTTTGCAGGATGTTCATGGACACCTGCATACAGGCTTTGCCGTAGCTCTTGTCGGTCTCGGCGATGGCCTGCTCGTTGCGGTCAAAATACAGAGCAATGATATCTTGGTCGTTCATGTTTACCTCCTTGATGGGATCTCTGTACTCTATATGACACCGTTTCCCGTCTTTTTTCTCCCGTTTTGCAGAAAAAAACGAAGTTTTTCGGTAAATGCCGTTCGTATTCCCCTATATCATACGGCGCGGAGGGGAATTTGTCAAGGGGCTGGGGAATATTTTGCGAAAAGTGAGTAAAAAAGGCCACCGCGCGGGGCGGTGGCCTGTAGGGGGTCAAAGTCCAAGGCTGTTTTCCGGGGGAACCCATTTGGGATCGGGAAGAGTGGGTCCTTTGGCATCTTGCCCGGTTTTTATGCTGGATATTTCAATCGTCGCCTGCCATGCGTCTGTTGACAGGTGACTGCTATTCGGGCTGCTTTTGATTTGTACTTCCATTCTCATCACGTTACGGTCTGTGACCCGAACGTACAAGGTCAATTCGGCTTGGCTTCCGTCTGTGACTGTACCGTCAAAGGTGAACGTATGGCAATCCTGCTCCGCCACCTGACCGATGCCCACATAGGTGAGCTTGTCGTAGGCATCAAACGTCAGCTCGTCCAGATAATTCTTCCACCAGTATCGGCCGTTGAATACCCTGTCAAATTCCTCCGTGGCTGTCATCTCATAGGTGTCGTAGTATCTCCACTTGGAGGATTCAAACGTGTACTTGTGGTAGTATCCGCTTTCCTCCTCTTGAACGGCCGTACCGTCCATATCCACGCGATACCAATGCTTGCCGTTTACCTGCCCCAAACCGCCGCTGAACTCGTGGGATAATCCATCGTAGTTTTTGGTTTGATACTTCATACTGACCGATACGTTTTCGCTCGCCAGACGGTCGATGGCCGCGAGGGAGGCGGTCACGTCAAACACGGGGACCTGGGGTTCGGTCTCCTCCGTGGTTTCGTCATGAATACCACCCTGGGTATCATCCACGGTGTCCTCTGCGGTCTCCTCGTCCGTAGCCTCGAAGCTGTCCTGCTCGGTGTCAGTGGCGGTCACGTCCCCCGTCCCCACAGGCGGCACATCCCCGTCCTTACCGAAGAAGAACACCCCTGCGGCCACACCCGCGGCCACAACTACGCCCGCCGCCAGGGCGATCCAGCCGCCCTTGGCGACCCACGCCCCAAAGCCCGTCTTAACAGTGGTCTCGGTGCCGGACAACGAGTATAAGGTAGACGGATCCACAGCTGCGCCGCTCGCCGCGCCCACAGCTCCCGCCGCGCCTGCGGCCAAAAGCCCCAGCTTCGCGCCTGCCTCTGTGATGAATTCGTCACGGATGCCGTTCAAGGCCTCCAAAATGATCTCTCTGCTCATACCCGATACCCCCTTTCTGCCAGGTACGCCCGTAGCTTCTCACGGGTCTTGTGGAGCCGCATATAGACCGCCTTGTCGGTCAGCCCCATCTGCGCGGCCAGATCGTCGATGGCGTAGGAATACCAGTACCGCCCCATGAAGAGCACGCGGTTGGTCTCGTCCAGCCCCTCCAGGAAGTCATTGAGCAGGGTGGAAAGCTCCCCCGCGTCCTCCACGGTGGCGGGGATGCAGGCCTCCAGCTCGTCAAAGGACAGGGTCAGCTCCTGGTTGCGCTTCTGGCGGCGCAGGTCGCGGAGTCGGCTGAGGGAAAGGTTCCGCGCGATGCGGCAGACGAAGGCGCACAGGGAATGGGGCCTCGTGGGGGGGATGGCGTTCCAGGTCTTGAGGTAGGTGTCGCTCACGCACTCCTCCGCGTCGGGGCGGCTGTCCAGTATGTTCATGGACACCTGCATACAGACCTTGCCGTAGCTCTTGTCGGTCTCGGCGATGGCCTGCTCGTTGCGGGCGAAGTACAGGTCGATGATGTCTTGGTCGTTCATAGTTTCCTCCTTGCTTGGGATATGGTACCTATTATGACTCCGTTTTTTCGGATTTTTTTCTTGTTTTCAGAAAATTTTTCAAAAAAACCGTTTTTTATTGGTGGATACCTATATCATACAGGGGAAACGGGGGTGTGTCAAGGGGATGGGGGATATTTTGCGAAAAGGGGACAAAAAAGGCCACCGCGCGGGGCGGTGGCCTGTAGGGAATCAGCTCTCGGGGTCGAGCTGATTGTAGCCGTTGAAAATGGTGAACGGGAAGTCGGGAATGGACTCCACGGGGGTGTTGACCGTCTCCTCGCCGTCCACGTAGCGGTAGAGGACGGTATACTCGCAGGAACCGAGGTTATTGTAAGCGTCCCGAATGTCTTGGACGCGGCCGAGCATGGCTTCGTTATACCGATACTGCGCCAGGGTCACGGTCTTTTCCGGGTTCCCCGTAAAGTGGCAGGTCCTTGTGGTGGCGTCGGGGTTGAAGAAGACGTTGCCCGCCTTGTCGAAGCGGAGGTGATACCCCTCCATCATGACCGTGATCTCCTCCCCCTCGCCGGTGAGCAGATCCCCCGTGACCACCCTTTCATACATATAGACGAAGCCATATTGGGTATCGGTCTTGAAGGCGACGATCTGGATATTGGCCTCGCTGTTTTTTGGGGTGGCAAGTGTGAGGACGGAGGACAGCCCCGAGGAGCCGTTCACCAAAAATCTCACCGTCTTGCACCCACCGTTTCCCGAGTCGGTGATGGAGACATAGCTGGTGGTATCGTCGGCGCTGGTCAATGGGAATTGGAAGTAGCTGAGGTCGGGGGCATCGGTCTCTTCTTCGGCCTCGGACTCATCAGAGACGGTCTCCTCGGTCTCGGTCTCTTGGGGGAAGGTGGGCCATTCAAAGCCGTCGGAGCCTAAAAGGAACGCTCCCACCGCGATCCCCACGGCGGCCACCACACCCGCCGCCAGCGCGACCCAACCGCCCTTGGCGATCCACGCTCCAAAGCCTGCCTTGGCGGCAGTACTGTTCCCCGCGGAAGAGAGGGAATAGAGAGGAGGAGTGGCCGCGGTTACCGCCGCCGCGCCGCCCAGCAGGGTCAGGGGCAGAGCTTCGGTCACCATCTCGTCGGGGAGATTCCCCAGAATTGCATACAGCTGTTCGCCTGTCAGTCTGCTCATACCGTGTACCCCCCTTCGGTCAGAAAGTCCCGGAGCTTGTTGCGGGTCTTCTGGAGGCGGAGAGCCACGGCGTTGGGGGTTAGCTCCCAGTGGGCGGCCAGATCCTTCACCGACATACTGTGCCAGTAGCGGCCGACAAATAGCTTGCGCTCGTCCTCGTCCAGCCCCCGCAAAAAGTCCGCGAGAAGCTCGGGGAGGATGTCGGCGCGGGACTCGTCCACGGGAATGCAGTCCTCCAGCTCCTCAAAGGACACCGTCAGCTCGCGGTTGCGGCGGTCTCGGCGCAGGTCGCGGAGGCGGTTGAGGGAGAGATTCCGCGCGATACGGCAGACGAAGGCGCAGAGGGAAGTGGGCTTTGTGGGGGGAATGGAATTCCAGGTCTTCAGGTAGGTGTCGTTGACGCACTCCTCGGCGTCGGGGCGGCTCTGCAGGATGTTCATGGACACCTGCATACAGGCCTTGCCGTAGCTCTTGTCGGTCTCGGCGATGGCCTGCTCGTTGCGGTCAAAATACAGAGCGATGATCTCTTGGTCGTTCATAGGTTCCTCCTTTTTTGGGTTTGAAATGTCTCTGTACTTATATTGACACTCTTTGGTGTCGGTTCATGTCCGATTTTCCAAATATTTTCGCGAAAATTTTTTGCGGAAACCGAAAAACCGCAATCATGCCGTTGGGGGGCAGAACTGCGGTTGTGAAAGTGGCTTTTGCGGGGGATCAGGAGCCTGTCGGCAGATTCTCGTAGGGAATGATGACCTCCCCCGTCACGCAATCGACCCAGATCACGTCCACGGTAGACCAATGGTGACCGTCCACGAACCAACGCCAAAGGACCACGTACACCGTTTCGCCCCCGGGCGTCACGTGAGTTTTTTGGCACTCGATGCGGTACGTAAAACCGTTGTCAGGGCTTGTTTCTCCGCTTTGGATATTCCAATACGCGGAGGCAATCTCCATGGCCTCCTCTTTCGAAATGACCTCCTCGGTAGCGGTGTCTGCCTGCGGGTCGAATACCTCCAGCGCAAAGGCGTAGTCGTAGCCGCTCTTTCTGTGGCGGATCTGCATGGAAACGTAGTACCGCCCCGCGGGAAGCTCTTGCAGGAAGCGCTCGTAGCTGAATTCCCCGTCGTAGGCGGGGGTGGGGACGACCTTCATATCCATATCGTAGACCTGGACGTTGTCCAGAGAATAGCCCTTGGCCAGGGTCAGCTCACAGGGGGAGATACTGCCGTCCTTGGCGTAGCGGAGCATGGGGAGGCTGGGATGATTGCCGTAATCATTGGCCGCCGTGCCCGCAAAGCCCAAGCCGTCCGCGGCGTAGCCGCCATTCATCGACCACAGGAAGAACCGTTGCGGGTAGATCGCCGTATCTCCGTGGGTGACCTTCACCTCGGTCTGCTCATCGCCCGCGTAGTCGGTAGTCTCGGTCTCACTTCCTCCGGGCCCTCCTGCGGGCGGTCTCTGCCCCGCCCATATGATGCCGCCCAGTACGCTGAGGGACACCACGGCGCAGAGCAGGGCCACCCCCCAGCCCGTTCCGAAGAAGCGGGACAGCGCGGTTCTCTCACGCCTGCGGGGCGCAGCGAAGGCGGGGGAAGCATCCTCTGAAAAGCCCAGTACCTCGACGGCTTCCAAAATCAGCCCATCGGACAACGCGCCCAAGGCCTCAAATGCGACCTGCCCCTTCATACCCGATACCCCCTTCCTTCCAAGTAGGCGCGGAGCCGCTCACGGGTGCGGAATACCCGCATATGTATCGCCTTGGAGGTCAGCCCCGTCCGTTTGGCCAGTTCCTCCACGCTACAGGCGAACCAGTAGCGCCCCACGAACAGCACGCGGTCGGTCTCGCTCTGCTCACGGAGGAAGGACTCCAGCAGGGCGGCCAGCTCGGGACTTTGCTCGTCGGGCAGGGGGATGCAGTCCTCCAGCTCCTCAAAGGACACCGTCAACTCCCGACTCCGTTTGGCGGCAGTCAACTCCTGCAAGCGGTTCAAGGACAGATTGCGGATGATGCGGCACAGAAAGGCGCAGAGGGAATGGGGTTTCGTTGGTGGGATAGAATTCCACGTCTTCAAATAGGTATCGTTGACGCACTCCTCGGCGTCGGGGCGGCTGTGGAGAATGTTCATGGAGACCTGCATACAGGTCTTGCCGTATTTGGTGTCGGTTTCCTTGATGGCCTGCTCGTTGCGGTCAAAATACAGAGAGATGATCTCTTGATCGTTCATGTATGTAACCTTCCTTTCCTGCGGAGAATTGGATGTCGGATACCGTCGGTCTCCCGCAAAGATCTCTGTACCTATTATGACAGATTTCTGTGTCGTTTTTTTTCACATTTTTTAAAAAAAACTAAAAAAAATCAAAACGGGTATTCCAAGAACCCCGCGAGAGGGAGGGAATACCCGTTATATGGCTATGAAACACCTGGATTTTCGGGGGTACGATCCCCGAGGGCGCGGTTGGCGGCGGTGGTCTGTTTCCTCCTCATCCGCCTCAGCATCCCCAGGAGCATGGGGGTGTTATACCGAAGCGCCATGGTGGGCAGGGCGTTGAGAATGAGGTTGATGACCGCCACGGGCAGTCCGATGGTGAGGGCGCAGAGACCCGGAAGAGTCAGCATGACCAGCAGTCCCAGCGGGTAGCAGAGCCTGTGGGTCAGCACCCCCTTGTGGCACTCGATGACGTACTTTTCAATGTAGGCGGGGTCGTTGGGGGCCCGGAGCTTTCTTTTGCTGAAGCCGCCGATGCCACCCAGGTCGGGGATGTGATCCTTCCAGACACGGACGCCCAGCTTGAGGTAGAGCTTCTTTTCCCACGGACGGACACGGTAGCGGGGGGACTCGGCGGGGTAGAGGCGGTCGGGGGTGAGGCGGATGGCCAGAGCGGCCAGACTGTCCAGTATGATCTGAAGCACCACGCAGAAGACCACCGCTACCACGGCGTACAGAGGAGTCGCTACTCCGCAGGCGATATTGATCCCCGCGATGACGGCCATGGCCACGCCAATGATGAATAAGTAGAGCTTCATGCCTTGCTGTCCTCGCTGTAGACCAGGGGGATCCCGTAGAACTCCTCGTAAACACGCACCCAGGCCTCATAGTTCTCTTTTCGCATCTTGGCCTTGCGGGCGGGGAGGGGCAGGGTGGTGTCGGGGTAGATGGCGGGGAGGATGTGGACCGTGAAGGCCTGGACGGGGAAGCCGTCGCCGTCCATGGTATCGGTGTCCTCCATGGTGATGAAGAAGGGGATGATGGGGGTCTTGTTCAGCACCGCCAGGGCAAAGGCACCCTCCTGCATGGGGCGGGGCTTGCGGTAGTTCCACCACATACCCTGCTCGGGGTAGATGAGGATGGACTCCCCGCGGGCCAGAAGGGTCTTCACCGCCCGGTTGAACTTCTTCATGGTGGCGGTCTGACTGGACAGGGGGAGGGTGTTGCAGTGCTTCATCATGAGGCCGAAGGGCTTGGGAGGATTGGTGTAGTTGCCCTCGCGGATGACCTTGTAGAGCATCTTTCCGTCCACGTGGTCGCGGATGGAGCGCCAGACGGCGTAGTTGTCCCCCACGCTGAAGTGGTTGCAGGTGATGAGCTTGCCCCCCTCCACGGCGGTGAAGTTCTCCAGTCCCCGCACCTCCTTGATGACCAGCTGGCCGTTTTGGATGAGGGTCTCAAAGAACTTTTCCCCCGCGCGGTTGGCGATGCGGCTCATGATCTTATTCTTCAGCTTCTTGTTGAGGTAGTCCACCTTGTCGGGCATGAGGGGGTAGGTCTCGGGGTCGTCCTCCACGTCCAGGTGCCAGAGCTGCCGCCTTTCCAGGTCGGCAATGCGCTCCAGAAGCAGGAGCTTATGGGCTGATTTTTCCATGTGTCGGTCTCCTTATTTGCGTCCCAGCTTGGTCACGAAGGTGTAGTCGGACTCGGCGATCTTGATGCCGTGCTCCAGGATCTCCCGGGCCATAGCGGCTCGCTCGGCTCGGTCCTCGTCGCTAAAGGCGGCCTTGCGGCGAAGGATCTCCTCATAGTAGGGGGAGGTTTCGGCGTACTTCCAGAAGTACTCCCCGTACATGACGTCGTCGTACTGCCAGGGCTTCTTGTAGAGGGCGTAGTGAACGATGTTCAGATCCCCCTCGCAGGGAATGGGCATGGGCTCCTTGTTCCAGCCATTCCGTAGGGTCAGGATCCTGCCGTCGCAGAGGTAGTTGAGGTAGGCCTGGTCGGGATCCAGGAGGTCAAAATCGTAGCGGGTGATGAGTTCGATGAACTTCTCCTCGATCTTGTGCTTGCGGAACTGCTCCAGATCCACCACCAGCACGCCCGCGTTGATATAGCCGTCGGGATCCACGCCCAGGGCCACCTCGGCGTAGCGGCGGAACTCGGGGGTGGATTGCACGAACATTTCGGGACCCGCGGCGAAGATGTTGCCGTTCAGGTCGGTGTGGTAGAGCTTGGAAATGTCACCCAGCACCACCAGATCGCAGTCCAGGTAGATGATCTTCTTGTACTGGGGGAACATGGAGGCGATGAAGAGGCGGTAGTAGGTCACCACCGAGAAGTGGTAGACGTTCTTGAAGCGGGACTGGATGTCCTTGACCTGCTCGGAAATGTCCACGAAGTCAACGGTAAAGCCCTCCCGTTCGTTGCGCTTGACCAGGTCGATATTCTCCTGCCTGATGCCCGTGTTGAGGATGATGATGCGGTAGCGGTAGTCCTCCGAGGCGTTGCGGATGAGGGAGGAGACGGCCACGTCCAGAAAGGGAATGTAATTGTCGTCGGTGGTGAAAAAGATCGGGATCTCCCCGTCGGGGATGCCGTAAAGATCAATCATGCTGTTGTACCTCACGCGTTTATTTTCCGAGGATGATGGGAGCTCCCCGCCGTGTCTGCGGGACGGGAGGAAGGTATCTGTCGGGGCATATTATACCATAAGATTGTTGAATTGTCAACATTCCGATCGAAAATCGGTCATAGACCAATGAGGGAGCGGGGGTAATCCGCGGATAGAGGCGGGGAAACCCGCGGGTGACTTAGCGGGAGATCCCATTGGAACAGGGAGCTTGGGGGATACGCGGGGGAGAATCAAGGAAACTGACAGTAGAATTGGAAGAAAATGGCAGTAGAATAGCGCCAAAGCGGGCTTTTTGACGCTGTTTTCCTCGGGACAGACAAAAACTCCCCCACGGCAGGGTGGGGGAGTCGGCGTATGGGGGGCAATGTACCCCGAGCGGTCAGTCGTCCAAGGCGTAGCGGAGGGTCACCGAGAAGGATTCCTCCAGAGAATTCTGCTGCCACGCGGCGCAGGTGTCGGCGTCAAAGGTCACCGTGACGGTGCGGTCGTCCACCACCGCAACCTCCACCGGTGAGCCCGACATGGAGGCGGTGATGCGGTGGGGATCCACCCCCTCCTCCAGATGAAGGGTAACGGTGATACGCTCGTAGGTCACGCGGGATTTGTGCAGGTTATTGATGCGGATCTGACCGCTCCCGAACCGCGCCTCGCAGTAGGCGTTGTCCAGATTCCCGCCCCTGCCTACGACGGTGTACTCCATCTTCTCCACGACACCGTGGGGATCCTTGCCTGTGAGAGTACTGCCGTGATGCTCACGCAGATCCTCACCGCTATAGCCAAGGGAATCGTCCACGCCGTCGAAATTGAAATCGTTTATGGTCATGAAGTGGAGGGCACCCCCCTCCTCCACCAGAAAGTACAGCATACCGTCCCGCTTCAGGGTGTGGTAGTTGACCTGATAGGAGAGGATGGGAAGGCAGACCGAAAGGACCAGCAGAAGCCACAGGGCCAGCCTGCGCCGCCACAGAAGCTTCAGGATGACCGAGACGAGGACCGCCGCCGCGGCGATACAGACGTGGTAGAAGACCACTGCGTCAGCGGGAGAGAAATACCCCGCGCCCGCGTCATCATTGTAGGCGGCCTTGTAGCAGCAGAGGAACAGAAACCCGCACCCCGTGAGGATGGCCGCCGACAGAATGAGGGTCACGAGGGTCTGAAAGCTTGGGGCTTCGTTGCGCTTTTCTTTGGAGAACATGATCTCACCGCCTTTCTTGGGGGTAGTATAGCATATTTATGGGAAAAAGGCAAGAGGGGGCTACCCCTCATCCGTCGCCCGCCGCACTTGCTGGGCGACACCTTCCCCCGAGGGGGAAGGCTACCTGAGGAAACCGTCCTTTGTTTTATACTACATAGAAAAACAAATGTTCGGGTGTAGGTGAGAGGAGGTTTTCCTCTGAAAGCCTTCCCTTGTAAGGGAAGGTGTCACGCCCTAAGGGCGTGACGGATGAG
>JAFULU010000307.1 GCA_017483125.1 Clostridia bacterium | reverse complement strand
CGCTACCGAGGCTCCCACTGAGGCTCCCACCGAGGCTCCCAAGTCCGGTTGCGGCTCCGTCGTTGGCTTTGGCGCCGTTGCCATTCTGGCCGCCGCCGCTGCCGCCGTTGCTCTGAAGAAGGACTGATCCCTTCGGTTCAGCGCGACTGACAAACAGTAAATTTGCCCCACAGGCTTCCAAAGGGAGGTCTGTGGGGCTTTTTTTGTTTGGATGAGAGTTTAGATTTGGGTTTATCGGGGAGAGGGGAACGGCTTTTGGCGGTTTAGAACCTTTTTGAAAAAGGTTTTCAGAACACCAAAGACTTTCAAAAAGCATTGCAAAATGTAATTTTTTAAAAGTTCTTGAAGGGGGTCCGGGGGGAACTTCTTTCAAGAAGTTCCTCCAGGTCGCGCTCCCCGTTCTCCCTGTTTTTTACCCGTAAAACTTATGGTTCCCAATGGTCATGATATACGGCCTCGTTCGCCCGATCCAGGAGGAGGTGGCGATCTTGGGGTTGTAGAAGTAGATCATTTGGGTGGAGAGGGAATACCCCTCCAGGCAGACCTTGGCGGCGCGGACGGCCGAGGCGGTGGGGGTATTGTAGATGGTACCGCTGGAGACGGGGGAGAACTGGGTGCCGTACTTGGTGTCAAAAATGACCCCCTTGACGGTGTTCGGAAACTGTTTGCTCCGCACGCGGTTGAGCACCACGTTCCCCACGGCGATCTGTCCCGCGAAGGGCTCGCCCTTGGCTTCGGCGGATATGATGCGGGAGAGCCAGTAGAGGTCGGTGGCATCGTAGTATTCCGAGGCCCACTGCACCTTGGCGGGATCCCCCGAGGTGATGAAGGCGTCGTAGTAGCCCTGACGGATGGTGACCTTGGCGTTCATAGCCTTGGACATGGAGGTCAGGGGGACGAAGATCCAGCCTCCCAGACTGATGACCTTCTTGCCCGTATAGAAAATACGCTCGTTGACCGTAATGTAGGGGTCGCCTACCTTCACCGTAATGGAGAGGTTGGTGCCTGTGATCACCACCTGCTCGGTAGCCTCGGTGTAGACGGTTCTGAAGCTGCCGAAGAGGTCGGCGAAGCGCTGGACAGGGACGTAGACCGTCCCGCCGATGTCCACCACCTGCCCCTTGAGGATCTGTCTGCCGTCCTTGTAGAGATCGACGGCCATGGCACCCGCGGGGTAGGGGTAGTAGACCTTGGCACCGCCCCGCACCTGCTTGTCCATGCGGCTCTCTATGCGCAGGGCGATGAGCTCCTGGGTGAGGGGGAGTGTGGGATCAAAAATATCTACGGTGGGTTTCTCACCGTCTGGAGGGGTCTGATCCTCCGCTGAGGTGTCGTTTTCGGTGAGATCCCCCTCTTGATCGGGGGTTTCATGGGAGTTACGGAGGGTAAAGGTCTCTACCAGCTCGGTGGCGATGCTCTCGGGATCGGCGGGGGAGAGAACACCGCGATCACTCACCAGAGTAGCAGGCACCGTGATCTCGGTGGCCTGGGGTGAGGTTTCTTCCATCATTCCGTCGGCTGGGAACGCAGACAGAGCGGCCACCGAGGGGACCGTGACCGTCGCCAGCAGGAGAGCCGAGAGGATGGCCGCCCCCCCGCGGGTCACGGGATGCGTTCGGTCGGTTGCGCTGTTGCGGTGGATGTGGGTGATGGTGAATTTCATGGTGGGGGTTACCTGCCTTTCCGGCAGTACCGATGTATCTATTTACGCGAATATGATATGGGAACGGATCAAGGCATATCACGGGCGTGCCTCCGAATCGGTACGGCCTGTGAATCGTGTGCATGGGCAGGGATGGGAGTGGCCCACCCCTGCGAGCGGAGGAATGGAGGACGGGAGATCGAGATACGCCGCCCTCACGTTTCCTATTATAGCAGTTTTATGCGGGAAAATCAAGGAACAATGTTTGGAAAGGGAGGGAAGGGCTGGCAAATTTGGGTTTATCGGTGGGTTTCCTCT
>JAFULU010000306.1 GCA_017483125.1 Clostridia bacterium | reverse complement strand
CCGTCGCCCGCCGCACTTGCTGGGCGACACCTTCCCCCGAGGGGGAAGGCTACCTTAGGAAACCGTCCTTTGTTTTATACTACATAGAAAAACAAATGTTCGGGTGTGGGTGAGAGGAGGGTTCCCTCTGAAAGCCTTCCCCTTGGGGGGAAGGTGCCGACCAGCTCCTGCGGCGGGAGGCGGATGAGGGGAAGGGGCTGTTCTCATTTTGTTACACCGATAAACTACAATTTGAATATTTTATGATCACCAATATTTGGAATAAAAAACACGGACGTAGCGCAGAAGGGTCGCTTGCGGCTAACCTCTTCGCTTGCGTCCGTGGCAAGACACTCGGTCACAGCAATACGGCTGCGAAAGCCTCCTGCGAACCGACCGAGTATCTTACGGATTCAAGTATAGCATATTTTTTGAATGTTGTCAACCCTTATTTCAACATTTCCAACAGCGTCGCCTCGTCGATCACCGTGACCCCCAGCTCGTTGGCCTTGGTCAGCTTGGAGCCTGCGGCCTCACCCGCCACCACGTAGTCGGTCTTCTTGGACACAGACCCCGAGACCTTACCGCCCTGGGCCTTGATGAGGGCCGAGGCCTCGTCGCGGCTCATGGTGGGGAGGGTGCCTGTGAGGACGAAGGTCTTGCCCGCGTAGCGGTCGCTTGTGGGGGCGGCGGTGGACTTGGTCACAAGGCCTGCCTCGGTGAGGCGGCGGCAGAGGTTGCGGTTCTGCTCGTGGGAGAAGTAGTTGACCACGCAGAGGGCAGTGATCTCGCCGAAATCGGGGATGGCGCAGAGGTCCTCCACGGTGGCCTCCATGGTCGCCTCCAAAGTGCCGTAGCTGGCGGCCAGGGCGGCGGCGGCTACCGCGCCAATGTTGCGGATGCCCAGGGCGAAGAGGAGGCGCTCCAGTCCCGCTCCCTTGGATCTCTCAATGGCGGCGATGAGGTTTTGGGCTGACTTCTCGCCCATGCGCTCCAGCGTTGCTACTTGATCAACCTGCAAGGAATAGAGGTCGGCGGGGTCGCGGATGAGGTCGGCGCGGATGAGGGCCTCCACGATCTGGGGGCCGAGGCCGTCGATATCCATGGCGTCCTTGGAGGCGAAATGCTCGATACCGCGGGACAATTGGGCGGGGCAGGCGGCGTTGGTACAGCGGACGGCGGCCTCACCCTCCTCTCTGAACACGGGCTCACTGCAGGAGGGGCATACGGTGGGCATCTCGAAGGGTACTTCGGTGCCGTCCCGCTTTTCGGGATGGGCGCAGACCACCTCGGGGATGATGTCCCCCGCCTTCTGGACGGTGACATAGTCGCCCAGATGGATGTCCCGCTCGCGGATGAAGTCCAGATTGTGGAGGGTGGCGCGGCTGACGGTGGTGCCCGCCAAGCGGACGGGGGAGAGATTGGCGGTGGGGGTCAGCACGCCGGTACGGCCCACGGCTACGGTGACGCTCTCCAGGCGGGTGACCTTCTGCTCGGGGGGGAACTTGTAGGCCACCGCCCACTTGGGGGTGTTGGTCCCCTCGCCCATGCGGGTGCGGTCGGCCAGGCGGTCCAGCTTGATGACCACGCCGTCGATATCGTAGGCGAGATCGTCGCGCTTGGCGCCCAGGGACTCGATGTGGGCCACGATATCGGAGTGAGTGGTACAGACCGCAGTCTCCTGCAGGGTGGTGAAGCCCAGCTCGGACAGGCGGTTCAAGGTCTCGGTGTGGGTCTCGGGGGCGTGACCGTCGAGGTAGAGGCTTCCCTCCTGGAAGTTGAAGACGAAGATGGAGAGGGCCCGCTGGGCGGTGATGTTGGGATCCAGCTGGCGCAGAGAGCCTGCGGCGGCGTTGCGGGGGTTGGCCAGCAGGGCGGTACCCTCGGCCTCTCTTTTGGCGTTCAGCCGCTCAAAGACGGCGCGGGGCATATAGACCTCACCGCGCACCACCAGATCCAGGGGCTCGGGGAGGGTCAGGGGGATATCGAAGATGGTCTTGATGTTGCTCGTCACGTCCTCTCCCGTGATGCCGTCGCCGCGGGTGGCTCCCTGGGTCAGGATACCGCCCACGTAGCGGAGGGAGACCGACAGGCCGTCGATCTTGGGCTCCACCGAGAAGGGGGCGTCGGGCAGTACCTCATGGACGCGGT
>JAFULU010000305.1 GCA_017483125.1 Clostridia bacterium | reverse complement strand
GAGAGCAAGTTTCCGCTCGGTATCGGGTATGATTTTTCTTGGTGTATCAAGGGGTTTCCGTATACACCCGTACGAAAAAACAAACCCTCTCTCCTCATCCACCACCTACGGTGGTCCCCCTTCCCCGCTGGGGAAGGCTCATGAGGAAACCCACCGCTAAACCCAAATTTGATGGTTTGCTGAACAGTTACCGCGAAGTTCCTTTTGGTAGAGACGTATTTGCGCGCACGCCCGTGACACGCCAACAGAGAAGGGCGCACACACAGGTGCGCCCCTACCGTCTTTAGTTTTGGGATGATTTACTCCTCAATAGCCGCCTTCTGGGTCAGCACGGCCCGCATGATGGCGGGATCGAACTTGGGCCTTCTGTCATAGGTGTACAGACCGTTGACCTCCTGCTCCACGTCGGTGAGCTGGGTGTAGCACAGAGCACCCATCTTGGGGTGGAAGAGGATGGCCTCGGTCAGCCCCTTGAAGCGGGAGACAAACTCCTCCTCGGACATGGGAGCCTGGCCGTAGCCCCAGCCCGCGTCCTCGGCGGGTGCCCAGCGGATGCCGCCGTACTCGGATACGAAGGTGGGATGCTCGGGCATGGACAGGGAGGGGTTGAGCCAGTGGACGTCGTAGGTGCCGCCCTCCTTCAGAGGCTCCAGCTTCTTGGCGAAGACCTCGGGGTTCTGCTCGTAGTCGTGGAGATCCATGATGTCGGTCAGCCCGGCGATGTGGACCCAGCCCGAGGCGTCGATGTACATACGGGTGGTGTCGTACTGGCGGGTGACGGCGGCCAGGAAGCGGACGAAGTGGCGGTTCTGGTTGGGCTGGGTCTCGTTGAGGGGACACCAGCCGATGATGGCGGGGTGGTTGAAGTCACGGGCCATGATCTCGCACCACTCGGGGATGAAGTTCTGGTAGGCCGCGTCGCGGGAGATGTCCAGGCACCAGTTGGCGTGCTCGCCCCAGACGATGTAGCCCTTCCTGTCGCAGAGAGACAGGAACAGAGGCTCGAAGACCTTCTGGTGGAGTCTCGCGCCGTTGAAGCCCATAGCCACGGAACGGTCGATGTCGGCCTCCAGCTCGGAAAGGGAGGAGGCGGTGTAGATGCCGTCGGGGTAGAAGCCCTGGTCCAGCACCAGTCTCTGGAAGACCGCCTTGCCGTTGAGGTAGAAGATGCCGTCGCGGCACTCGATCTTACGCATACCGAAGTAGGAAGCCACGGAGTCCTCTCCCATGGTCAGGGTCAGATCGTAGAGGCGGCCGTTGCCCACCTCCCACAGGTGCAGCTCGTCCAGCTCCACCTCCACCACAGCCTTGCCGCCATGGACCACGGTGGTACCCACGCCCTGCTCCTTGCCGTCAAAGGAGGCCTTGGCGGTCAGGGTCATGCCCTCGCCGCCCACGGTGAAGGCTTCAATGACCAGCTTCTTGCGCTCAATATCGGGATAGTACTTGGTGGAGGCGACGTAGTCCATGGGCACGCACTCCAGCCAGGTGGTCTGCCAGATACCCGTGGTGCGGGTATAGGAGCAGCCGTGAGAGTGGTAGAGCATGGACTGCTTACCGCCGGGCTGGGTGCCGGTGCGGAGGTGGTCGGTGACTCCTACGGTGATGGTGTTCTCCCCCTCCTTCAGGGCCTTGGTGATATCAAAGGAGAAGGCCACGTAGCCGCCGACGTGACTGCCCATGTACTGACCGTTGACCCACACCTTGGTGATGTAGTCGCAGGCACCGATATGGAACAGGACCCGCTTGCCGGCCCACGCCTCGGGGAGGGTCAGGGTCTTGCGGTACCAAACCCCCTCGCAGAAGTCCTTGTCGCCGATGCCCGACAGCTCGCTCTCGCGGCAGAAGGGGACAATGATGGTCTCGGAGAAGGGGGCGCCGTTCTGGTAGCCGCGCTGCTCGCCCGAGAGTCCGCGGTCGGTCTGGTACTCCCAGGGGCCGTTGAGGTTGAGCCAGCTTTGGTCTCCGCGGTCAAACTGGGGGCGGGGAAATTCGGGGCGGGGTGCGTTTGCGGTGTAGAGCATGGTGATTACCTCGCTTTGTTAATATTTATTGTCTATATTATACAGTTTTCGGGGGCGTTTGTCAAGGGGGCGTGGGGCATTCCGTAAGGATTTTCGGCGATGCCTCCATTATGAAGGATTTTGATGGAAAAATTGCAAAAATCATGAAAACCTATTGAAAACCGAGGAAAAGTGTGGTATAATAACATGGTAAATTTGTATACGAACATTCATTTGCTCGGTTGAACGGGTCAAATGACTGTCGCCATAGAAAGGAAGGTGGATTTCTTGTCCAAAGAAGCCATTTCTAAGGTGCTGGCCGCCGAGGCTGAGGCGGGTGCCATCCGCGAGCGCGCGGAGGCCGATGCCCGTGCCATGGTGGAGGCCTGCGAGAAGACCTGCGCCGAGGAGCAGACCGCCGCGCTGGACGCCGCCGCCGATGGGCTGGACGCCCGTCTGGACATGGTGCGTGAGCGTGCCGTGACCCTCATCGTCCGGAGCCGCGAGGAGGCTGACTCCGACATCGAGGCCTTGAAGACCTCTGCCTGTGACAGGCTGCGGGAGGCCGTCAAGCACATCGAGTGGGAGCTCACCGATATCTGATCCCACCGCGGGACTCAAGTAAGAAAGGATCAATTGATTTATGTCCGTTTGTGTCATGAAAAAGCTGACCGTGCTGGCTCCCGAGCGGGACGCGGACAGGCTGGTGCGCCGTCTCATGCGACTGCGGTGCGCCGAGTTGTCCTCGGTGCCTCTGGGGGATCTGCCCGACGGCGGGACGCTTTTGCGGTACGACTGCGATACCGCCCGCGCCGAGGCTGAACGGCGTGTGGCCGCCGTCACCGCCGCTCTCCCCCTTCTGGACGCCTATACGGTCAAGGCCAAGCCCTGGAATAAAAAGCCCATCCCAATCACCGCCGAGGAGTTCCGCGGCTCGGGTCGCTTTGATGCCGCCCGTGAGACCGTGGCCGAGGTGCTGGCTCTGGATGAGCGCAGGGTGGCCGATCAGAATGAATTCAACCGCCTGGCGGGTCTGTGCCGCGCCCTGACTCCGTGGCTGGAGTACCCTCAGCCCCTGACGGGGGAGAGCACGGCTCTGACCGAGGTGTGGCTGGGTACCCTCCCCGCCAAGACCCTCATCTCCGAGGCCGACGATGCCCTCGCCGAGCTTCACGCGGGGGTGGAGGAGATCGGGCGGGATAAGGACGCCCTGTACGTATCGGTGCTGACTCTGAAGGAGGACGCCGACGCCGTGGCCAGAGCCTTGGCAGGTCTGGGCTTCCTGAAGGCTTCGTTCAAGGGCCTGCCCGACGAGACCGCCACCGCCGCCGAGAACCACCGCCTCTGCCTGAAGGCACTGGACGGCCTGGACAATGCCCTCCAGATCGCCGTGGACTCCCTCCGCCGTCTGTCGGAGAAGCTCCCCGAGCTGCAGGTGCTCTTCGATCTGGAGACCACCACCCTCACCGCCGCCAGAGAAAAGCAGAAGCTGGCCTCCACCGAGGAGTGCGTGGTGCTGGAGGGCTGGGTCCCCGCCGAAAGGGAGGGGAAGGTAGCCGCCGCCCTGGATAAGCTCCCCTGCGCCTACGGTATGGAGGAGCCCGACGAGTGGGAGGAGCCCCCCGTACTGCTGAAGAACAACAGCTTCTCCGCCAACTTCGAGTGGGTGGTGGGGATGTACTCCTACCCCAAGTACGGCACCTTCGATCCCACCACCATCATGAGTATCTTCTACTTCCTCATCTTCGGCCTCATGTTTGCCGACGTGGGCTACGGTGTGCTGGTGACCCTTGTGGGCTTCCTCGCCCCCAAGATCCTGCGCATGAAGCCCTCCATGACGAGGATGCTCAATATGTTCGCCTACTGCGGTATCTCCTGCGCCGTCTGCGGATTCATCTTCGGCGGCTGGTTCGGAGACCTGCCCTACGCCCTCATGACCTCCTTTGGCGGGTATGAGACGGTGGAGGCCGCCAAGGAGGCCTTCCCCATCTTCAACGGCCTGGTGGTCACCCTGGGCGGAAGCCCCGTGTCCCTCAACCCCCTGGACAATCCCATGGCCTTCCTGGTGATCTCTCTGGCTATGGGTGCCATCCACCTCATCGCGGGTATGGCCGTCAAGTTTGTCCTGCTCTGCAAGCAGGGTGACGTCTTCGCCGCCATCTTCGACATCGGCTCCTACTGGATCCTTTTTGCGGGTCTGGCCCTCATTTTCGTCAACCCCACCGTGGGCTGGATCGTGCTGGGCGTGGGTGCTCTCATGATCGTGGCCACCTACGGCCGCGCCCAGAAGAACCCCATCATGCGGATCCTCATGGGCTTCAAGGGCCTCTACGATCTCATCAACTACGCGTCGGACCTTCTGTCCTACT
Source organism: Clostridia bacterium (assembly GCA_017483125.1). Taxonomy (GTDB): domain Bacteria; phylum Bacillota; class Clostridia; order Oscillospirales; family CAG-272; genus CAMEON01. The sequence continues at coordinate 14,465 of JAFULU010000305.1, read as the reverse complement.
GCCGTATTCTGGCGTTGGGTCTGGCCTCCGCCGTCATGGCCCAGGTGTTCAACCTGCTGGCCACCATGGGCGGCCCCACCCCCGTTGGCTTTATCCTGCTGGTGGCGGTATTGCTCATCGGCCACGTCCTGAACATCGCCATCAACTTGCTGGGTGCCTTCGTCCATACCAGCCGACTCCAGTATCTGGAGTTCTTCGGAAAGTTCTTTGAGGACGGCGGCGTGGGCTTCGTCCCCGCGACCCCCTCCGAGGAGTATTCCACCGCCGAGGCCGACCTGCCCGAGGCAGAAGCCCCCGCCGAGACCCCCAAGGTCTCCTGAATCCGTATCCATTTCAAATTGAAACAAATAAAAGGAGTAAACCTACCATGAAACTGTCCACCATCAAGAGAATCGCCGCTCTGGCCCTGACCCTTCTGGCCGTCCTGTCCTGCTTCACCCTCTGCATCTTCGCCGAGGATGTTACCGGTGAGCCCCAGCCTCCCGTGAACGACGCCCCCATTCAGGGCACCCCCAACGCTCCCGAGGCTCCCAACGCCCCCGAGACTCCCGTAGCCGACACCGTGGCCACCGTCCTCAAGGGCATCTTCTCGGGCACCAACCTGGCCCTGCTGGGTGCCGCTCTGGCCGTCGCTCTGCCTTGTATGGGCTCCGCTAAGGGCGTTGGTATCGTGGGCGAGGCCGCCAGCGGTCTGATCTCCGAGAACCCCTCCATCTTCGGTAAGGCTCTGGCTCTCCAGGCTCTGCCTATGACCCAGGGTGTCTACGGTCTGGTGGCCGCCTTCCTGATGCTGGCTATGCTGGGTCTGTTCGGTAACCCCGAGCATCTGACCACCCTGCCCATCGCCGCCGGTGCCTACTACCTCATGGCCTCCCTGCCCATCGCTCTGTCCGGCTACTTCTCCGCCGTCCGTCAGGGCCGCGTGTCCGCCGCCGGTATCAACCTGCTCTCCAAGCGTCCCTCCGAGTCGGGTAAGGCCATCACCTCCTCCGCGCTGGTGGAGACCTACGCCATCTTCGCCCTGCTGGTCACCCTGCTGCTGGTCTTCTTCTCCCCCTTCAACGCCTGATCGGTGAAATCCGACCCGCATTGAATCGCAAGGAAAGGAAAGAACCATGACCGGACTGGAAAAAGTAACCGGCAAGATCATTGCCGACGCCGAGGCCGATGCCAGAGTGATCCTGGAGCGGGCCGAGGCTGAATGCGAGGCTATCAAGGCTAAGTACGCCGCCGCCACCGAGGCCGAGGTGGAGAAGCTGACCGATGAGTGCGACCGCGAGTGTCAGGCCCTCATCATCCGCGCCCGTTCCTCGGCGGCTATGGCCAAGCGCAACGCCGTACTGGAGGCCCGCGCCAAGCTCATCGACGACGCCTACGCCGCCGCCGAGAAGCAGATCAGAAGCATGAGCGGCGAGCAGTATCTGGATCTGCTCCAGAAGATGCTTCGCTCTGCCCTCAAGAGCCAGCTGGAGGGGGAGGAGGAGAGTATGCGCCTCTACGGGGAGGACATTTCCCCCGCCGTGTACGAGGTGGTGCTGAATACCCGCGACCGCGAGACCTACGGCGAAAAGCTGCTGGAGGCCTACCGCGCGGGCTACGGCGCAAGACTCTCCCCCGCCGTTCTGCAAAGGCTCCGTCTCGCCCCCGACACCGCCCCCATTGACGGCGGTCTGGTGCTGCGTTGCGGTCCCGTGGAGACCAACTGCTCGCTCTCCATGCTCATGGCCGCCAACCGCCGCGAGACCGAGGCCCGTGTCAGCCGCATCCTCTTCGGGGACGCGAACTGATCCTCCATAGGGAGTTTACAACATGAAGACATTACAACCCACCGAATATACCTACGCCTCGGCGCGGATCCGCTCTCTGGAGAACCGCCTCGTGGGACGGGAGCGGACCGAGATCCTGATCGAGTCCCGCACCCCCGACGAGGTCATGGACCGTCTGGCCGAGTACGGCTACACCCTCCCCGAGGGGGCCGACGGCACGGTTCCCGTGGGGGAGGCCATCTCCGCCGCCCGCGAGGCCATGCTGCTGGCGGTATTGCGGGAGGCATTCGACGAGGTGGAGGCCGCCGTTCCCGACAGAAGCCTCTTCCGCTACTTCCGCTACCCCTACGATTGCAACAACCTGAAGGCCGCCATCAAGTGCGCCGTCCGCGGTATCCCCGCCGCCGACCTGCTCTTTGATTTCGGCACCGTCCCCGCCGATACGGTGGAGGCCCTTCTGCGGGAAGGGAAGTACGAGTCCCTTCCTCCCCACATGGCCGCCGCGGTTCTTATGGCCAAGGACGCCTATGACCGCACGGGGGATCCTCGCCGTATCGACACGGTGCTGGACAACGCCTGCTACGCCGATATGCTGGCCGCCGCTACCGAAACGGGAGACGAGACCCTGATCTCCTGGGTCAAGGCCAAGATCGACCTGACCAACATCCTCACCACCCTCCGCATTTTGCGCATGGGTATGGGGAGCGTGGGGGAGGCCTTCCTTGAGGAGGCGCTTCTCACAGGCGGTACGCTGGATCGGGCGTTCTTCACGAGCGTCTATGCCGAGGGCGAGACCCGCTTCTGGGAGGCTCTGTCTCCCACGGCCTACTACCGCCTGGCACAGGTGGAGGGGGATCCCCGTCCTCTGTCCGCCGTGGAGAAGGCCTGCGACGACCTGTATATGAACCTGGTCCGTGAGGGTGCGCGGATCCCCTTCGGCGCGGCCGTGGCGGGAGGCTACCTCATCGGCTGTGAGACCTCGGTCAAGAATATCCGCATCATTCTGGCCGCCAAGGACGCGGGACTGGACACCACCGTCCTGCGGGAAAGGGTACGGGTGAGCTATGTATAAGATCGGTATCATCGGCGAGCGGGACAGCGTTATGGGCTTTATGGCCATCGGCTTTGCCGTCCACGAGGCCCCCGACCCCGAGACCGCCGCGAAGATTCTGCACCGACTGGCCAAGGACGAGTCCTACGCCATCATCTTCATCGTGGAGAATTACGCCAAGGCCATTCCCGAGGACATCGCCCGCTACAAGGATTCCCCCCTCCCCGCCGTTATCTCCATCCCCGGACGGGAGGGCACCGACGGCTCGGGTATGGCCGCCATCAAATCCGCCGTGGAAAGAGCCGTTGGCGCGGATATTCTGTTTAAGGAGTAAATTAACATGGTAGAAGGAAAAATTCTGAAGGTATCCGGTCCTCTGGTCATTGCCGAGGGGATGCGGAACGCCAATATGTTCGACGTGGTGCGTGTCGGTGAAGCCCGCCTGATCGGCGAGATCATCGAGATGCACGGCGACCGCGCCTCCATCGAGGTCTACGAGGAGACCGCGGGACTGGGCCGCGGCGACAAGGTGGTGTCTACGGGCGCGCCTCTGTCGGTGGAGCTGGGCCCCGGCCTCATCACCTCCATTTACGACGGTATCCAGCGTCCCCTGGAGGCCATGCGGGAGAAGTACGGCTCCAACATCATCAAGGGCATCGACGAGCCCGCCCTGGACCGCGACAAGCTCTGGCACTTCGAGGCCGCTCTGGGCTACGGCGACACCGTCTCTGCGGGCGACGTCTACGGTACGGTGCAGGAGTCCGAGGTCATCACCCACAAGATCATGTGCCCTCCCGGTAAAAAGGGCACCGTCATGGAGCTGTATAGCGGTGACTTCCGCGTCACCGACCGCATCGGTAAGCTCAAGCTGGAGGACGGCTCCATCGAGGACATCATGCTGGTCCAGAAGTGGCCTGTTCGTGTGTCCCGCCCCTACAAGCAGAAGCTGCCCCCCGCCGAGCCCATGATCACGGGTCAGCGTCCCATTGACGCTCTGTTCCCCATCGCCAAGGGCGGTACCGCCTGCGTCCCCGGCCCCTTCGGCTCGGGTAAGACCGTGGTTCAGCACCAGCTGGCCAAGTGGAGCGACGTGGATCTGGTGGTCTACATCGGTTGCGGCGAGCGCGGCAACGAGATGACCGACGTGCTCCGTGAGTTCCCCGAGCTGACCGACCCCCGCACGGGCAAGTCCCTCATGGAGCGCACCGTGCTGATCGCCAACACCTCGGATATGCCCGTGGCCGCCCGTGAGGCCTCCATCTATACGGGTATCACCATCGCCGAGTACTACCGCGACATGGGCTACTCGGTGGCCGTTATCGCCGACTCCACCTCCCGCTGGGCCGAGGCTCTCCGCGAGATGTCGGGACGACTGGAGGAGATGCCCGGTGAGGAGGGCTATCCCGCTTACCTCACCTCCCGTCTGGCTCAGTTCTATGAGCGCGCGGGTCAGGTGGTCTGCCTGGGCTCGGACGGACGCATGGGCGCGCTGTCCGCCATCGGCGCCGTGTCCCCCCAGGGCGGTGATATTTCCGAGCCCGTGACCCAGGCTACCCTGCGTATCGTCAAGGTCTTCTGGGGTCTGGACTCCTCCCTGGCCTACCGCCGCCACTTCCCCGCCATCAACTGGCTGAACTCCTACTCCCTCTACCGCGACCGTCTGGAGCCTTGGTTCGCCGAGCACGTGTCCCCCAAGTGGATGGAGTACACGGGCCGTTGCCTCAAGACCCTCCAGCTGGAGGACTCCCTCAACGAGATCGTCAAGCTGGTTGGTGTGGACGCCCTCTCCGCCGAGGATCGCTTGACCCTGGAGTCCGCCCGTTCCATCCGCGAGGACTTCCTCCAGCAGAACGCCTTTGAGGATGAGGACTGCTACACCGCCCTGGATAAGCAGTACTGCATGATGGGTCTGGTCTTCACCTTTGAGGACAAGGCCCGCCGCGCCATCGCCGAGGGTGCCAACATTGATAAGCTTTCCGAGCTGCCCGTCCGTGAGCGCATCGGCCGCTTCAAGGCGGTTCCCTACGCCGATTACAAGACCGAGGCAGAGAAGATCACCGCCGAGATGACCGAGCAGCTGAACCGCCTGGTTCAGGATGCCAAGGCATTCTGATAGGAGGTACTGAAACATGATTCGTGAATATAAGACCATAGAAGAAGTCGCCGGCCCCCTCATGCTGGTCAAGCAGGTGGAGGGCGTCAAGTACGACGAGCTGGGCGAGATCCAGCTTCCCAATGGCGAGGTGCGCCGTTGCCGTGTCCTGGAGGTCAACGGCCGCAACGTGCTGGTACAGCTCTTTGAGTCCTCCGCGGGACTGAATCTCGCCGAGTCCAAGGTGCGCTTCACCGGCCACGGCGTGGAGCTCCCCGTGTCCGAGCATATGCTGGGCCGCGTGTTCAACGGTATGGGCGAGCCCATCGACGAGGGCGCACCCATCATCCCCGACAAGTCCCTGGACATCAACGGCACCCCCATCAACCCCGCCGCCCGCTTCTACCCCTCCGAGTTCATCCAGACGGGTGTCTCCACCATCGACGGACTGAATACCCTGGTCCGCGGTCAGAAGCTCCCCATCTTCTCGGGCTCGGGTCTGCCCCACGCCAACCTGGCCGCCCAGATCGCCCGTCAGGCCAAGGTAAGAGGCTCGGATTCCAAGTTCGCCGTGGTGTTCGCCGCCATCGGTATCACCTTCGAGGAGGCTGACTTCTTCATCTCCGACTTCAAGAAGACGGGTGCCATCGACCGTACCGTCCTCTTCATCAACCTGGCCTCCGACGCCGCCATCGAGCGTATCTCCACCCCCCGTATGGCCCTGACCGCCGCCGAGTACCTGGCCTTTGAGTGCGATATGCACGTGCTGGTCATTCTGACCGACATCACCAACTACGCCGAGGCTCTGCGCGAGGTCTCCGCCGCCCGTAAGGAGGTCCCCGGCCGCCGCGGCTATCCCGGTTACCTGTACACCGACCTGGCTACCATGTACGAGAGAGCGGGCCGTAAGATGGGCTCCGAGGGCTCCATCACCATGATCCCCATCCTCTCCATGCCCGAGGACGACAAGACCCACCCCATCCCCGACCTGACGGGCTACATCACCGAGGGCCAGATCATCCTCTCCCGCGAGATGTACCGCAAGGGCTATATGCCCCCCGTGGACGTGCTCCCCTCCCTGTCCCGTCTGAAGGACAAGGGTATCGGCGCGGGCAAGACCCGTGAGGATCACGCGGGTACCATGAACCAGCTCTTCTCCTCCTACGCGAGAGGTAAGGAGGCCAAGGAGCTGATGGTGGTGCTGGGCGAGGCTGCCCTGACCCCCATGGACAGACTGTACGCCAAGTTCGCCGACGCCTTTGAGGAGAAGTATATCAATCAGGGCTTCAACGAGGACCGCTCCATTGAGGAGACTCTGGACCTGGGCTGGGAGCTGCTCTCCATCCTGCCCCGCTCCGAGATGAAGCGCATCAAGCCCGAGCTGGTGGATAAGTACTGGCCTACCAAGTAAATTCCCGTAAGCATAGGATACGGGACACGGATCCCCCGAGCCCGTATCTCCCCCTTGACCGTGCTCCCCTTAAAGAAAGGAAACCGATCATGAAAAAGTTTTTGCTGTTGGGTCTGACTCTCCTGCTGCTCACCGCCCTGTTCGTGGGCTGTACCGGCGGGGAGGACCCCGTAACCACCGACGATCCCTCGGCCACCACCGGGGAGGACGCCACCGCCGCTCCCACCGAGCCCGACGGCGACGCTACCGAGACTCCCACCGAGGAGTCCACCGAGGAGTCTACCGAGGCTCCCACCGAGGAGGTCACCACCGACTACTTTGAGGCCAACCGCATCGAGACCGTCAAGCCCGACGAGAACAAGGTCATTGATATGGCCGTTACCGACAAGGGCTACGACATCTACCGCCTCCCCGAGGATCAGTCTTGGGGCTACCGCTACGGCGTGACCTACCTGTACGGTGAGGACAACACCGTCCACGCCTACTTCGCCTGCGTGGGTACCATTTCGGGGGAGTGGGACTGGATCTCCTACCGCCGCTCCGACGATGGCGGTGCCACCTGGTCCGAGGAGAAGATCGTCCTGACCCCCACCCAGGGCTCCATGGATCACTTCTCCAACTGCGACCCCGGCGTGGTCTATTTCAACGGCTACTACTATCTGGGCTACACCTCCACCCTCAACGAGACGGGTGCCTGTAACAACGTCTTCGTGGCCCGTTCCGTCAATCCCGACGGCCCCTTTGAGAAGTGGAACGGAAGCGGTTGGGGCGGCTACGAGCCTCAGCCCCTCTTCTACTACGACGAGGCCTATGGCAAGTTCGGTATGGGCGAGCCCTCCTTCGTGGAGCTGAACGGCACCCTGTATATCTACTACACCAACGCCGCTCCCTCGGGTGAGTACACCATGGTGGCCACCGCCGACGCCACCGACGAGAACTGGCCCGCCACCCTGCAGCACCGCGGCACCGCCGTCAAGAAGAACACCGACTCCATCGACGTCAAGTACGTGGAGGAATGGGGCAAGTTCATCGGCATCGCCACCGGCTCCCGCATGGGTCCCTCCAGCTACGTGGCGGTCTACGAGTCCAACGACGGCCTGACCTTCGAGCTGGTGGACGCCGTCCGCGAGAATACCTTCTCCCACCTCCACAACGCGGGTATCTCCTCCCGTGTAAACGGTCACATCAAGCTTGCCGATGACGCCGATAAGCTCCGCGTCATCTACGCTTACGGCGAGGGCTGGGGTACCTGGAACACCCGTGTCCAGCCCATTACGCTGGCTCTTTCCGACGGCAACGACATGAACGCCGAGCGGGCCAAGCCCTGCATCAAGGAGTTCGTCCGCGGTACCGCCGTGCCCAAGGATCAAAGAGAGCTGTCCATGATCCGCCCCGAGCAGGACGTCTATTTCACCTACGCAAGCCGCGGCTCCTTCACCCTCCGCATCAACGTCTACGACACCTACTTCGACAAGAGTACCCTGAAGAAGGGAACCGAGGGTGTCTCCTTCAAGGTCCACGACGAGAGCGTCTGCACCGTCAGCGACGATACCTGGAAGGTAGAGATCAAGGGCGTGGGCACCACCGCCGTGGAGCTGTGGTACGGGGATCTGGTCTGCCTCTTCCACGTGGTTGTCACCGAGGAGAAGCAGGATGGCTCGGCTACCCAGGCTCTGGAGCTGGTCCCCGTTCACGACACCTACACGATTTATCTCGGTGAGCGTTCCCTCTACAAGCCCCAGCTCCGCGCTCAGATGAAGTGGGGCGACGGCTCCTTCACCGAGTATTTCGTCACCGATTCCGATGCCCAGATCACCTTCACCGGCTACGACCAGAGTATCATCACGGTCAGCGACAAGGGCATCGTCACCGCCCTGAAGACCGGTGAGACCGAGGTCACCCTGACCTACATGAAGAAGACCTGCAAGATCAAGGTCATCGTCACAGGCGACCCCGAGCAGGGCTTCTACCGCCTGCCCGACACCTTCGAGGTGGATTACACCGATCTGGACTTCTCGGTCAAGGGCACCCTGTCCGCGGTAACAGGCCTGAACGGTGCCTCCGTCTCCTACGATGAGACCGAGGCCGCCCTCAAAGCTGTGGTGACGGGAGGCGACGCCCAGTTCTGGTTGAGTATGTCCCAGTCCATCCCCGCCCTCAAGGCCGAGGACTACAAGACCCTGGAGATCACCTACAAGTGCCCCAAGGACACCTCCTCCAAGGCCACCATGCTGCAGTGGTTCTTCATGGTGGGAAGCGTGACCGACCCCACCGAGCAGTGCGGCCTCAAGAAGGGGCTCACCAAGGATGGCGAGTACCACACCATGACCGTTGATCTCACCTCCCTCTCCTACTGGGACGGCACCGTCAACGCCCTCCGCCTGGATTTCTTCGACCAGAGCGAGGTGGGCGACACCATGTACATCAAGAGCATCAAGCTCATCAAGAAATAACCCCTATTTGAAAGTTTTTGGAGATTGTTAAGACCCTTTTTACAAAAAGGGTCTTAACCGGGGGTCAGGGGCAGAGCCCCTCGCTTCCCCGTCTCCCCACGAAAGGACAGAACCATGGCAGAACTGAGAGTAAACCCCACCAGAATGGAGCTGAAGAAGGTACAGGCCCGCTATACCACGGCGCGCCGCGGCCATAAGCTTCTGAAGGACAAGCGCGACGAGCTGATGAAGAAGTTCCTCGAGGTCGTCCGCGAGAATAAGGAGCTTCGGGAGCGGGTGGAGGCCTCTTTGGCCAAGGTCCACGGCAGCTTCGGCATTGCCGCCGCCACCGTCAGCCCCCATATGCTCAAGGAAGCCCTGATCCTGCCCAAGAAGGAAGGCAAGCTGGACGTCACCTACAAGAACGTCATGAGCGTGACCGTCCCCATCTTCAACCTCCAGGTCCTCTCCGAGGGGGGAGCCGACGGCTACAACTACGGTATGGCCTTCACCTCGGGTGAGCTGGACGCCGCCGCCAGAGAGCTGAACGGACTGCTTGCGGATCTGGTCAAGCTGGCCGAGATGGAGAAGACCGCCCAGATGCTGGCCGAGGAGATCGAGAAGACCCGCCGTCGCGTCAATGCCCTGGAGTATATCATGATGCCCCGCTACCTCGAGACCATCAAGACCATCAAGATGAAGCTGGAGGAGAACGAGCGCGGCAATACCACCCGTCTCATGAAGGTCAAGGACATGATGCTGGCCGCCCAGCAGAAGCAGATGGCGGATCAGGACGAGGACGAGGCATAACCCGAGCCCCATACGCAAAAAGGAAGGCTACCCGCCAAGAGCAGGTAGCCTTTTTTATGCGCATGGATCAATCCTCGGACCCTCTGTCCAAGCGGCAGAAGCTTCTTTTCCCGCAATAGGGACACTTGAAAAGACGGTCATCGTTCATGTGGATGGAAAACATGGCTCTGTACCACTTGGGTGAAAAGGAGCGGGTACATGTGGGGCAGATATACTTTTTGGACGCGATGTAACAGCTACCGCCGATCAGCCACGCGAGAGTCCATACGGTTACCGGTATGGCGATCACCCACCATGCCACGTCGTACTGCTTGTCAAACCAATTCACGGTACAGGAGGACAAAAGTAGGGTCAGGATACATAGCAACGCACACAGAACGTACCGTTTTTTCTTCATACTGTCACATATCCTTTTTCTTCATTGCCACAGCCGCGGCCATAGCCGTCACCACAGCCGCCGTGCCCATACCCACGGCGGACTTGCAGCCACCCTTGGGGGCCTCGGTCTCGCCATCGGTGGGAGCCTCGGTAATCTGCCCGTCGGGGGCCTCGGAGGGGGTCTCCGCGGGATGAGTAGGCGCCTCGGTAGGGACTTCAGTCGGCTCTTCGGTCTCGGGGGTCACGCCCGCGTTCTCGGCGGTGGAGATATAGGAGAACTTGAAGCGGCCGCCGGGAGCCGCGTCGCCCGACAGGTAGAAGTCCATGATGTCGCCCGAGAACTTGGTGTACTTGTAGGCGGTGTCATCGGCGGGAGCGGCATCGTCGGCGTCGTGGACGTTGTCGGTCCAGGCGAAGTTGACCGTGAAGTCATAGCCGTCAATGCCCAGCAGTGCCTTGGGGATCTTGACCTGCATATACTTGCCGTTTACGGTGTAGTCCACCTCGCCCACCTTTTCGCTCGCAAAACCATTGCCCGTGAACCTCTCCAGCACGGCCTTGTCAGCGGTGGGGGCGGTCTTGTTCAGCACGAAGTCGAAGGACTCCCAACCCCGGTTCCCCTGATCTACGTCGATGTAGAGGTTCATCCACAGGGCGTCGGTATAGGGAGTAATGTCGGTATTGCACTCCACGTAGAAATAGAGGTTCTCGGCGTCTCGGGCCACCCGCGCGCCGATGATGTCGTTGCGGCCCGAATACTCGGTGTAGCGGAGATCACCCATGCCCTCGGCGTCGCGGTGATCGGTGTTGCCGATGTAGGCGGCGAAGTAGGGCTCCACGGCCTGCCATTGGGCGTTGTCCTTGGTAATGTCGATTGTGGCAGACAGACTCGGCGTGGGAATGGGTCTCGCGCCCTTGAACCTGCGGACGTAGTTGACCAGCTGGTAGTAGTAGTGGTCCTTGAGTGCTCCCTTGGTGGGCTCGATGTCACGGGAGAACTCGTCGTTGCACTGGTCGGGCATGGCGTTCTCCACAGCGGAGGCATATCCCTCGGGCCAGGACTTGGAGCGGCCCGCCGTCCATTCGTTCCAGCCCGTGACGAAGATGAGACGGGGATCCGCCTCGATGGCGTACTCGAACTGCTCGGCGAAGTTGTAGCCCCACTTGGAGGCCTCGTCGCCCTCCACGGTGTAGCGGTTCTCGTAATCGTGGGTGTAGGAGCGGCCCATGATGCCAAAGCCGTTCATGGGGGCGATCATGTCCAGCTCGTAGCTGTGGTTCATGGCCACGCCCACGGTGACTTGCTCGGGGGTCTTGTAGCGGACCTCCTCACGGGTGTTGCAGTAGTAGGGCTGGGGGTAGATGGATAGCCACCCCCAACGGCCCTGCACCACGGGGCTGTTGGTGTAGCCCGCGTAGCCGGGACGGAAGGTGAAGAAATTCAAAATTTCCTTGTCCAGATTGTCATTCTTGTCCAGCCCGCTGGAGTTGCCGTGGGCCATGACCACGGGCTTGCCGTCCCAGTAGAACCACAGATCGTGATAGTCGCCCGTGCGGAAAATATCCAGGTAGATGTCACGGAGCTGCTTGGCGGTGTCGGCACCCCCAGCGAAGGGAAGCATGAAGGAGAGCTTGGGGGTCTTGACACCGTCGGCGCGGGCCTCGCTCCAGGCGCTCAATACGGCCTGGTAGCCCGACTGCCAGGTAAAGGCTCCGTTGGTGTTGTCGGTCAGCACCGCGTCCACCCCCGCGTTGGCCAGCAGCTCGCCCTGACGGCGCACCACCCAGGCGTCGTCCTCGGCGTAGAAGCCCCACAGAGGCTCGTTCCAGTAAAGTCCGCAGCCACTGACCTCCTCCCAGGCGGGATGATCGTAGTCGCGGATGGCCTCGGGGTACTTACGGAGGAAAGCGTCGTTGTTGTAAGCCCCCGCGTGCTTGTGGTGCATATGCCAGGTCCAGTAGAACATGGCCACGGTCTTGTCATCCTTGGGATCACCCACCTCGGCATTGGTGAGGGACACCCGTCCCAATCCGTCGGTGAACACCCATGTGTCGGGCATGACCTCGTGGGTCAGAATGAGGCTGTCCTCGGGGATGGTGGGCTCGGCGGGGGGCGTGTGGTTGCCGTCGATGGGATCCACGGACGGCTCACAGACACCGAAGGGATCCGTCACGGATTTCGGGAAACGGATCTGCATCTGGATATCCCCCACGCACTCCTGGCCCCCCTTGTAGCTGAAGCCGCGAGGGGTCTCGGGATCGGTAAAGAACCAGATGCCCATGGTACCCGCAGGCTCGGTGATGAGGAAGAGGTACTCTCCCGCGGGCTGCTCGTCAAAGGTTACCCAGTTGGAGGCGTTGTCCCGCAGGCCCTCGAACTCTTGGGAGGCGATGGGCTCCCCTCGGGTGGTATCGCGGTAGGTGCCGGCCCACTTGTACATGGAGAGGGTACAGCGGGCGGTGGTAGTCTCCCAGGTGGGGATGGAGAAGGCAAAGCCCGTGAAGGGAGCGTTGATGATGGCGCGGTAGCCCACGTCACCCGTGACGAACTCGGCTCCGCGACTACCCGTGCCGCTGTGGAGGTTGACGTCCTTGGCGGCGGCGGGAAGGGTCAGGGCAGTCCCGCAGGTGAGCAAGAGGGTGGCGGCGACCATAAGGGTGAGGATGCGTTTGACGGATCGCATAGGGCGCTCCTTTCAAATCGGGAGAGTAAATTTGGGTTTGTCGGTGAGTCGGCATGGCTGCCGCGCTCCTGCATACAGATTTGGGGCAGGGGCCCAAAAAGTCATTTCTTCTATGCGCCCCACTGTCAAATCTCTTTGTCTATCAATGCTTTTTTTTGAAAGTTTTAGGGATTCATAAGGGACTTTTTCAAAAGTCCCTTATGCGGGGGTCAGGGGCAGAGCCCCTCGTGCTCCCACCGATAAACCCAAATTTGACGCGTCAGGACAAAAGCGTCAGCACCTCGGCGCGGGCGGCCTCTACCTCTCGCGCGGTGGCGTGGAGGTCGGTAAACCCGGAGGCCACGCGGCGGGCGATGGCGCGGGCGGCGGCGGGGTTCTTCTCTCGCAGAAGATTGAGCAGCTCCCAATCCTGCAAGCCCTCGATGGTGCTCAGCCCTCGGGCGGAGAGCATGAGGCTGTTGCGCTCGGCGTCGGGGTAGACGATGAAGCCGTCACCCTTGAAGCGGGCGTCGGGATCCATACCGTAGAGGCCGCGGCCCCAGTGGTTGAAGCCCCAATGGAGGAAGCCCTTGATGCCGTGGGTGAAGCAGGCCCACTTCATGAGGCGGGAGTAGAGGGGGGGCAGGTCGATGAACTTGTTCATCCAGCCCATCTCGAAGGGGTAACAGCAGGAGTAGCACCAGACCTGCTCCCCGGCCCGCTGGCGCTCCAGGTAGTAGTCCTTGCCCTCCTCGTAGACCTCGATGCGGGGGATATACTGGTCGCAGTAGCCCACCAGCTCGCGGGAGATGGTGTGGGTGTCCAGGGGCTCTCCGCAGACCACGCCGGGCATACATACGCGGCAGAGATCCTTGGCCCACTTCCAGAACTCGGTGGAGTGGGGCTCGTCCTGCAACCGCATCTGGAGCATGGACAGCCACCCCTTCTCCTCGAAGTGCTTGTAGATGCCGCCGTAGAAGGCCTTGGCCCAGGCCTCGCAATCGGGGGTAAAGATCTCCAGCCAGGATACGCCGCCGTTTTCGTCAATGGCCTGCATCCGTTTTCCGTCCACCGAGGCGATGATGGCGGCTATGGTGACGTAGCGGAAGGAGCCGTGGGCCAGGAAATGCTCCACGAACTGATCGAACAGGTCGAACTTCAGCTCCCACTCGGTGTCGCTCACCCGCCTGGAGCCACCATCCGAGAGCAGGGTCATGACGGGAACGTGAAGGGAGTTGACGCGGAGGGTCTTCAGGGTCCTTGCGAACTCGGCCATGAGGGCCCACCAGCCCTCGTCGTAGCGGAGGTGGGTGTAGAAGGGCTCGCAGGGGGGGACCTTGGGGGGGGGCTCCTTGGGGAAGAAGCCGAAGGGGTTGAGGAAATACTCGTGGCCGAAGGCGGAGTCCTTGGGCTCGGGGAGGGTGACGGGGTAGACCGTCAGCTTCCAGTCGATGCCGTAGTCCCCCAGGCTGGTGCGGACCGTCACCGTCACGGTGTGGGTTCCCACGGGGGCATCGTAGCCCACGCGGAAGCAGACCCACAGGCTCTGGGCGACGTGGAGGGGGACGTGGACGGCGGTCTTGGAGGAAACGATATCGGGGTAGGGGACGCCGTCGTTGTAGACGCCGTAGTCGGCGAGGTGAGCATCGGCGGTGACAGCGGCGGGGAGGCCCGAGACCTCGATGCCCGTAATGTCAAAGGCGGTCTCCACGTCCCGCAGGCAGACCTGACCGGCTACCATCATGTTGCGGGCGGAATGGAGTGTGAGAGCGGTAGAGTCCTCGGGCCACTGGCGGGTGTGCTTGAACACCTGCTCCGAGGAGGGGGTACACCAGATATACATGGGGGATCTCCTTTCGGGG
>JAFULU010000304.1 GCA_017483125.1 Clostridia bacterium | reverse complement strand
GGGGTGACGGTGCCGTCCAGCCTGTCGCCGTGGGTGTTGATCAGATCCCCTACCGTGACCTTCACGTTGGTCAAAGCCTGCCCCGCGGTGAGCAGATCCAGCTTGGCGTTGGCGGTATCCGACAGCCACGCGGTGGCAGTGAGGTCGGTGGGCTCCTTGCCCGTGACCTTGTCGAAGAGAGCGTAGTAATCCTCCTGCTTGGTGTGGGTATTGCTGTCCCCCGCCATGGCGGTGAGGGGGCCTACCAGCGGCTCGCGGACGGTGACGGTCACGGTATCCTGGAAGGAGCCGTCGGCGGGGGCTATCGTGACCGTGGCCTTGCCCACGGCCTTGGCGGTGATAGTGCCGTTCTTGTCCACCGTCAGCACCGACTCATCCGAGGAGGTGAAGGTGATCGCGGGGATCTCGGTGGCGTACTCGGGGAGGATCTTGTAGGAGAGAGGATAGGTCATGCCCGCCTCCAGGGTCACCTTGTCGGTGGCGGCCTCCACCCCCGTGGCGGGGATGTCCGACGAGGTGGTGACCACGGCGTAGTCAATGGCGGCCTCGTGGGTGTTGCCCGCGGCAGGGTTCTTGTCGGGGATGAGCTGAACCGTCAGGGTGTGCTCTCCGTCGGGGAGGGTGCCGCTCTCAAAGAGGAGGGTCTTCTCCACGCGGGAGGGATGGTAGAAGTCGATGACGCCCGCGTCCTTGCCGTCGATGGTGACCTTGGCCATGGCTCCTTCCGAGACCTTGTGGCCGTAGAGGTCGACGCGGGAACCCACGAAGCGGAAGGTCACGCCGGGGTAGTCCGAGCCGAAAACGGCGGTGGTGGTCCAATGCTCGTCCCCACCCTCAAAGCGGTTGGGGTAGCCACCCTCGTGAACCCATTTGCCGAAGAACTCGAATTGGAAGAAGCCCTTGCCTGGCTCGCCGTCGTTGACGGTGAGGCGTCTGCCCTCGGCGGCGGACTTGTCGGTGGTGACCACGGCGTAGTCGATGCTCACCTCGTGGCCATTTCCCGCGGCGGGGTTCTTGTCGGCCAGCACCTCCAGGGTGATGACGTGATCCCCCGCGGGGAGGGTGTCGCTCTCGTAGAGAAGCACCTTTTCCACGCGGCTTTGGCTATAGAGATCCACGGTACCCATGTCCTTGCCGTCCAGCGTGATGCGGACGAAGGGGCTGTCGGCTACCTTGTGACCGTACAGGGCCACCTTGGTGCCCGAGAAGCGGAGGGTCACCGAGGGGTAGTCGGTGCCGAACTGAGCCGTGGTGGTCCAATGCTCGTCACCCCCCACGAAGCGGTCGGGATAGCCGCCCTCGTGGACCCAGTTGCCTTTGAAGTCGAATTGGAACATCCCCGCGCCGGTCTCGCTGTCGTTGACCGTGAGCTCAGCGGTTCCGTCGGCGGCCAGAGCGGTGAGAGGGGCCACCGCGCCGCCGCAGAGGAGGGTGGCGAGGGTAGCCGAGAGGAGACGGAGGAAGGTCTTGGCAGTCTTCATGGCGTATTTCCTTTCATGCATGGGTGGAATCAATGGCGGAATAGAGCGCGTCGGCGATGGCCCTCATGGGGGCGGGGTCTACCTTCACGATCTTACGGTCGTAGGAGAGCAGTCCGTTGGTCTCGTCCTCCACGTCGGAGACCTGGGTGTAGACCGCGCCGCACAGGCCCTCCCCCACGGCGGGAATGATCTCCTCCTCGTAGAGCTTGACCAGGGCGTTTTCAAAGTCGGCTCGCTCCTTGAAGAAGCGGTAGCCATAGGTGCCCGTGGGGTTGAAGGCGTGACCCTCGGGCTTGTAGGCGTAGCCGCCGAACTCGGACAGCACCATGGGCTTGTCTGTGTACTTGAGCTTCACGGGCTTGAAGTAGATATGCTCGCTGTCCACGTCGGTGTCGGTGACCTTGAACCACCCCGAGGCGGTGTCGATGAAGCGGGTGGCGTCCAGCTCACGGAGCCGCGCGTAGGCGGCGTTGCCGTCAAACTGCCCCCAGCCCTCGTTGAAAATAGTCCAGTAGACGATACAGGGATGGTTGCGGAGCTGGCTTACCGTGGCTTCCATGCCGTCAAAGAAGGCCTGGCGGGTGGCCTTGTCGCGGTGGAGACCCTTGTCGTTCAGCTTTTTCAGACCAACCGTAGGCAGGGCGGTATCGCGGAGGAAGGAGTAATGCCCGTTGTTGACCATGTCCTGCATGACCAGCATACCCAGGCGGTCGCAGTCGTAGTAGAACTGCTCGGGCTCCACCTTGATGTGCTTGCGGAGGGTGTTGAAGCCCAGGGACTTCATGGCGAGAATGTCCTGCTCATAGCACTCCGGGGCGGCGGGGGTGTAGATGCCGTCGCTCCAGTAGCCCTGATCCAGCAGTGCGTGGAGAAAGTAGGGCTTGCCGTTGAGGCAGAGGCGGGGGATGCCGTTCACCTCTTTGATCTCCAATGTGCGGAGGGCGAAGTAGGACCGCACCTTGTCCTCCCCCGCTTCCACCGTGAACTCGTAGAGGTAGGGATCCTCGGGACTCCACAGGCGAGGGGCGGGGATTTTTACGGTGGCTTTGCCGTTTTCAAGCGGGAAGGACAGGTCACCTTCGGGGGTGGTAACTGTGACTGTCCCTTCGGTCACGCCCTCGGCGGTAATGGTGGCGGTGTCTGCTTCGGTGTCAATGCGAAGGGACTTGATATAGGTTTCGGGGACGGACTCCAGCCAGACGGTCTGCCAGATGCCCGACACGGGGGTGTACCACATACCGCCGCGATCCTTGCGTTGCTTGCCGTAGGGGAGGACGTGGGTCTTCAGGGGATTACCGGTGAACACAGTCAGCAGGTTCAAGTCCTGCAGATATTCGGTGATATCGTAGGAGAAGGATTCGTAGCCGCCTACATGGTTGAAGTCGCAGCCCTGCTCAAAATGTCCGCGCCCTTTGAGGCAGTGATGGTTGAGCCATACGGTGGCACTGCTATTGACTGCACCGAAGTGCAGGATCACTCTGCCCCTTACAAAACCTTCGGGGAGGGTGAAGGTTTTGGAGTACATCTTGGCGGTGACAGCGGCGGGAGGGATGCACAGCCCCGACAAAAGCGACTCGGGGCAGAAGGGGACGCGGATATGCGTGGGAGCATCGGCACCGTTTTCAAACTCCCACTCCCCGTTGAGGCAGAGGAAGGAATCCCGCTTCATCTGGGGTCTGGGATAGGTATTCCACGGAATGGCGGTGGGATCAGCCTGTAAAGCCTCCCCCGCCTCGGTCAGGAGGTGGACGAGCTGCTTGTTTTTCTTACTCATGGGCGGCCTCCTTGGCGGTCTTTTTCTTCATGATGTACAGGAGCAGGGCCAGGAACAACCCCAGCACTACCGCCGCGATCAGGGCGGCGAGGAAGATGTTCTGATTGGGGATGAAGGACTCGGTGCCGTCGTCGCCAATGACCGTCTCGGCGTCACGGAGCACCCACGCGCCGATGGCGGGGCCTACGACACCGGGGATCAGCACCTGACCCGCGATGCGGAGTCCCTGGAACATACCCGCCCGCCCCTCGGGGGTGTGATCACGGATGACCGCGCCGAACACCGCGGTGCCGGCCAGATACCCGCACATCATGAGCAGAGAACCCACGAACACCAGGGCGGTAGAGCGGAAGAAGTAGAGCAGGATATACCCCGCGCACAAAAGCCCCAGGGAGGGAAGCATGGACTTGCCAAAGCCCACCTTATCGTGGACTCTGCCCCAGATGACGGTGAAGACGGATGCCAGGATGATGGCGGGGGCCATGACCAGGACGTAGCCCTCCATCTTCAGCCCCTCGGTGTAGTAGAGGATGAGGTAGGGCATGAAGATCTGGATGGAGATGCCGAAGAGGGCGAAGGCGACGAGCAACAGGTAGAGCAGGGGATTCCGCTTCATCACCGAGGGACGGAAACCGTAGATCATGTTGGCGAAGTAGTGATCCGTGCCATCGGCCTTCTTATGGGGCTCGTCAATGAGGAAGAAGCCCAGCACACCGATGACCGTGACGGCGATACCGATGATGAGGAAAATGGCGGTCCAGCTTGCGGATTCGTTGAGATCAAAGTCCATGAAGCCTCCGAAGACGCAGAGAATGGCCACCAGGGGCATCATGGCGTTGATGCCCTCGGCGGCACCGCGGCTCTCGTGGGTGGTGGAGTCGGTGAGCCAGGCGTTGAAGCAGGCGTCGTTGGCGGTGGAGCCGAAGAAGGTCATGACGCAGTCCATGACAATGACCAGAGTCACGCAGACGGCACTCACGGTAGCGGCGGGGAAGAGAAGCCCCACCGTGTCCACGCGGATGAAGGCGAAGGACAGAATGGAGATGCCCCAGAGGATATAGCCCCCCGCCATGAAGACCTTGCGGCGGCCCACTTTGTCGGACAGAGCACCCATGATCAGGGTGGTGACGGTGGCGGCCACGGCGGAGGCCATGACCATAGCCGAGATGTCCGCGGGGGAGGCGTGGAACATCTTGTAGATGAAGACATTGAAGTACATATTCTCCACCACCCAGGCGATCTGGCCTGTGAGGGAGAAGATGATGAGGGCGGTCAGAAATTTGGCGTTGCCTGTTTTCTTCATGGCTGTCTCCTTTCAAAGGGACGGGTTGCTTTTCCTGCCGTTATTGTACCATACTCATGGAGAAAAGTCAAGGGAGACAAGGGGTATCGGTGAGAATGTGACAAGACTTTTCGCTTCTTAATTGTATGAAGAATGGCCTTAATCCTATTAAGAATGGAGGAATTCGGTTGACACGAGCCCACGGCTGTGCTATGATGGGGGCATCAACAAACCGAGGAGGTACCCCATGGAGCTTTGGTCACCCGCTCATATCCGTTCTCTTCTGCCGTCCATCGGTGTTATGCTGATCCTCTGCGTTCTGCTCCGTCTGTGGCTTGGGAAAAAGCCCTTGCGTGTCCGCATGATCCCCATCCAGGTCATCGCCGTTCTGCTGATCCTTCTGGAAATCGGCAAGCAGGCCGTTTCCTTCTCCAAGGGCTACGACCTCTACCATATTCCCCTGCATTTTTGTTCCCTGTTCCTGTTTTCCATCCCCCTCATGGCCTTCTATCGGGGTAGGCATGAGGCGGTCGTTCGCACCGTGACCACCGTCCTCTGCGGCTCGGCCATGCTGCTCATGACCGTCTACCCGGCCTTGATCTATCCCGCTTGGGACGTGGAGAACTTTTTCTCCGCCTTTTTCTCTTTCCATACCGTTACCTTCCACGGGCTGGTGTACTTCGCTTACCTGTTGATTCTGACGCTTCGGCTCTACGGCGATTTCGGGCGGCGGGAGCTCAAGGCCACCTTGATCGCCATTACCATCTTTTCGGCGGTGGCGGCTACGGCGGCACAGCTCCTCAAAACCAACTTCACCAATATGTATCAATGCAATATCCCGCCCATTGAGGTTCTTCGGCAGAGTTTGATCGCCTCTTGGGGCTACGTGCCTGCCCAGCTCACTTACGTGGCGGGGGTGACGGCAGGGCATATCCTGTTTCTGTGGGGGGTGTTCGCCCTGTCCAAGCTCCTGGCCCGCTTGGCGGACAGGGTATTTGTCGGGGATAAGGCTTGACAAACGCAGCCGCATGGGCTATAATAGAGAAAAACCATCGCCAAGGAGCCGTCCATGACCATTCAAGCCATCGTCGCTTACCCCGACCATATCGAAGTGATTGC
Organism: Clostridia bacterium; assembly: GCA_017483125.1. Classification (GTDB taxonomy): domain Bacteria; phylum Bacillota; class Clostridia; order Oscillospirales; family CAG-272; genus CAMEON01. The sequence goes on along the minus strand of JAFULU010000304.1, from coordinate 2,043 downwards.
GGATACCCTTATGCCCGCCTCGGCCTCGGGACGGGCTTTTGTGCCGCTTGTAAAGGGCGGCTTGGGGCGGAATACCCCCTCCCGTCTGCTCTGTGAGTCCGCTCACACCGAGGAGAATCGCCTGATCTTTCCCCGCTATGCGGATCGCTACGCGGATGACTACGACCTTCTGATCGCCCGCTTCACCGTGACCGCGGAGGGCGAGGAGGCGGACGGCGTCTGCTACGTCACCGATCTTGACCCCGCCGCTACGGGTGGCAATACCCCCTGCAAGCCCGTGGGCAAGCCCATCGGTACCTGGGTCACCTGCCCCGGGGAGGATATGGACAGGCTGGGTCTGGGAGCCATGATGACCGAGATCAACACCACGTGGATCCTCACCCTCACCCCTGCCGCGGAGGATATTCCCCACGTGTGGAACGGCAAGACCTACTGGTTCGTCAAGGAGATGATGGACACCTACGACCGCCTCATGATGCCCTGTATCCGGCGGGGGATCCCCTGCCTTGTGCGGGTCATCAACCGCTTCTCCTACCGCCTCAAGGGCTCGGACGGTGACCTTCGCGCGGTCATCGGCCACCCAAACTACGAGGACACGGGATTTTCCGAGCAGATGTCGGCCTTCAATATCACCACCGAGGCGGGATTGGACCATTTTTGCGCCTGTCTTGACTTTCTTTGCGGTCGCTACGCGGATCCGTCAAGCCCCCTGTTCTGCTCGGCGGTCATGGACGTGGGCAACGAGATCAACGCCCAGGCGGTGTGGCACAACTGCGGGCCCATGCCCTGCGCCGACTACATGGAGGAGTACACGGAGCAGCTCCGTCTGGCCCACCTCATCGGGCAGACCCATAACGCCGCCCACCGCGTGGACGTGTCCTTCGACCACCACTTCGCCATCCCCTACCGTCCCGACCCTCTGCGGTACTACCCCTCCAAGGAGTGCCTGTACCGTCTGGCCGAGCTGTCCCGCCGCGACGGGGATTTTCCCTGGGGCATCTCGGCTCACCCCTACCCCGAGGATCTTAGCAAGCCCGATTTCTACAACGACAGGACCGCGACCTTCTCCCTTGACACCCCCCGCATCACCATGAAGAACATCGAGGTCTGGCAGGCTCTCGCCGAGTCTCCTGTCCTTCGCTACCGAGGCACCCCCCGTACCGTGGTCTTCGACGAGCAGGGCTTCCACACCGACTACGACGACCCCGAGAGCGAGAACAAGGGTGCCTACGCCTTCGTGCTCCTGTGGCTGAAAATGCGGAATTGCCCCAACCTGGAGCAGTTCCTCATCAACCGCTACGCCGATATGCCCCTGGGGGACGAGGGAGGACTCCACCTGGGTCTCCGCTACGAACGGGGCTACGCCGACGACAGCCACCTGTTCATCAATCCGGGTCCATACAAGCGCATCTGCTCGGCCATACGCGCCATGGATACCGAGGAGGAGGTCAAATGGGTGGCCGGCGCGAGGGCTTACGTGGGGGAGGAGCTGTTCGACAGCCTGCTGACACCGTCCGTGGAGGGGGCGGATGATCCCCGGTGCGGGCAGGCGTGAGAAAAATTAATTTTATTAAATCAAAATTAATCGCAAAACCCACTTGACAAATCCGCACGAATATGGTATGCTAATAACCGTGAGAATTTGGTTTCTTGCGACGCATACAACCTATGCTCCTTTCCTGCCCGCCCCCGCCCCTTGGCGGTGATGGCCGCGACTGCCGTCCGAACCCTTTCTGTTGATTCTGGCTCAAAAACAGAGGATGGCAAAATGGAAGGGAGCCTTATTTTTTTGAAAAACGGGACCGGGAGGATCAAAGAGATCTCTCGGTCCCGTTTTACGGTGGAAAAGGAATCAAATTTGGGTGTAACTATTCAGGCACTATTTCAAATTTGGGTTTGTCGCTCTGCGCCAAACCCAAGCGAAGTACGCCGCAAGCGGCGAGTGAAGTGCGGCAGAGCCGCGTGAAGTGCTCCCGATGGTCGCGTGAAGTGTGCCCCTTTGGGGCACGTATCGGAAGAAACCCTACGGGTTTCAATTTAATT
>JAFULU010000303.1 GCA_017483125.1 Clostridia bacterium | reverse complement strand
GCCATGACCGCCGTGTCCTTGTGCTTGTCATGCCCCAGCTCGTGGGCGAATACGGCGGTGATCTCGTCCTCGGAGTAGTTGTTCACCAGATTATCGTACAGAGCGATCTTCTTGCCCTTACCGATCCCCGCGCAAAACGCGTTGGCGCGGGTGGTGCGCTTGGAGGCGTTCATGACGTAGATGCTCCGCACCTTGTAGCCGTTGGACAGGAACAGCTCGTTGATTCTGTCCTTCAGTCTTCCGTCCTCCAGAGGATCGAAGCGGTGGAAGAGCTTTTGCAGGGGCAGGGCAAAGACCGAGCCCACCAACACCATGATGAGGAAGAAGCCGAAGATGCCCACCATGAGCCAAAGACCCACCAGCTCGTAGAATACCGCGGCGATGCTGGCCAGAGCTACGTTGAGCAGAAGGTTCAGGATAGCGTTCTTGACCGTGTCCCCCCAGAAGGTCTTCTTGGTGGACTTGTTGAAGCCGTACTTTTCCTCGATGCGGAAGGTGAAGATGTAATTGGGGATGATGTCCACCGCCGAGAAGAACAGGCAGAAGGCGACTACCATGAGGGTATCGTCCAGCAAGCCGTTAAAGGCGATGATGCTGTCGAAGGCGTTGTAGACCACCGCCAGCAGGTCAAAGGCAAGGACGACCACCAGCAACACCGTGTTGAGGGCTCCGTTGATGAGACTGAACCGACGGCGCTCGTGGGTATAGGCCACCCAGCGGTTGTACTGTTCCTCATCATAGATACCCTGCACGCAGGCGGGGAGGGGCTTTTTCATCTGTTTTGAGGTGTAGACCTCACAGAGCTTCCAGATATAGTCCAGAAGAATCAAACCGATAAAGAAATATTTCATCATTGTCTCACCTCATACCCCTCGGGGGTCACGTCCACGCGGTACATATTCGCCAGGGCCTCCTCCACCAGCTCGTCGAAGGGGAGCTTCTGCTCCTGGGCCAGCACCTTTTTCAGATCGGGGCGGGTGCGGGGATGGCGGGGGGTGAAGACGGTACAGCAGTCCTCGTAGGGCTCGATGGAGGTCTCGAAGGTGCCGATCTTGCGGGCTGTTACCACGATGTCCTCCTTGTCCAGACCGATACAGGGACGGAAGACAGGGTGGGTAGCCACGGGGTCGGTGACGCCGATGGCCTCGGTGGTCTGGGAGGCCACCTGACCCAGGGACTCACCCGTGACCAACGCGCCGCAGTAGAATTTCGATGCCACGCGGTCGGCGATGGCCATCATGTAGCGGCGAAGCAGGAGGGTGAAGTAGTCCTCGTCGCAGTGCTTGACCAGCTCCTCCTGGACCTTGGTCAGGGACACCACGTGAACGATCATCTCATCATTATTATACTCGGAGACGATCTGGGCCAGGCGAAGGACCTTATCGCGGGCCATCTCGCTGGTGTAGGGGAAGGACTCGAAGTGGATGGCCTCCATGGTCATGCCGCGCTTGGCCATCATGTAGCCCGCCACGGGAGAGTCGATACCGCCCGAAAGCAGGAGCAGGCCGCGGCCGTTGGATCCGACAGGCATTCCGCCCGCACCCTTTACGGGGCCGGGATGGACGTAGGCGGCGTACTCCCGCACCTCTACCCGCACCGTCACGTCGGGGTTATGGACGTCTACCCTCATGTAGGGGCAGGCCGACAGAAGGGCGCCGCCCGCGGCCTTGGAGATCTCGATGGAATCCAGGGGGAAGGCCTTGTCCGAGCGCTTGGACTCCACCTTGAAGGTCTTCTTCCCCGCCAGGTGAGGGGGGATGTACTCCTTGACGGTGGCGAGAATACTCTCCATGTTCTTCTCGCAGACGGCGGCGCGGCAGATGGCCACGATGCCGAAGACCTTGCTCGCGGCGGCCATCATGCCGTCCATGTCGCAGAAGTCATTCTTGGGCTCGACGTAAATGGTGCTCTGGGAGCGGTAGATCTCAAAATCGCCGTGGGGCTTGGCCTTGTGGCGGAGCTGGCGGAGGAGCATATCCTCGAAGTAGCGCTTATTGGCGCCCTTGAGAACGATCTCGCCGTATTTGAGCAGTAGGATTTCCTTCATGGTCAATCTTCCTCCTCGGAGGCCTCCTCGGCGGCGTCCTCCACCGAGATCTCGTTGCCCTCGTCATCCACGAAGGTGATCTCGGCGTCCTCCAGGCCCGCCACCAGAGCCTTGGCGGTCTCCAGGGCGTGGGTGGGGACGTAGACGTCGGTGCCGAACATGGAGAATCCCGTGATGATGCGCATAGCCGCGCCGGTGCCCCGCTCACGGACCAGGTAGGGGATGTTCTCATCCTCCAGCATACCGCGGACGATGCCCAGCACCGCCACGTCGTAGACGGTGATCAGATGGGCGACCTCGTCTCCGTCAGAAATTTTGTGGGGCTTTTCCAGACCGAACAGATCAGACATAGCTTTCCTCCTTTTCCTCATGGGCGGGATGTACGAACTCGCCGGTTGCCTCGTTGAAGGCGGGGGCGGCGGCGGGGGTCATGGCGCTGTAATCGGGGAGCTGGGGCATGGGGGTGGTGTAGTAGTTGGGGAACAGGGCCTCCCAGACCTTCATGCAGGCGATGGTGTCGGCGATGGAGGAATGGGGAATACCGTCCCAGCCAATGTTCAGGGTACGCATGGCGTCCACCAGAGAGGCGTGGTTGTCGTCGGGGTAGTGCTCACTCTGGAAGCGGACGAACTCCAAAGCACAACAACGGGTCTTCTTGCGGAGAGCCTCCTGCTCGCTGATGGAATCGTAGATGTACTTGATGTGGCTGTAGTCGGTGGAGACACCGAAGGCGATGAGGTTATCGGCGTTTGCGAACATCTCCTTCAGGGTGGGGATGATCTCGTCCAGGGTGGGGGCATCCTGCACCATGGCGGGGGTGATGCCGTGGATCTTCTCGGTGCGGTTCCACTTCTTCTTGCGGAGAGGCTTGACCAGGGTATCCATGAGGACTTCACCGTTTGCATTGGTGATGGAGACCGAGATGATCTCGTCGTGATCGTACACGCCCGTCAGCTCCAGGTCGAAGAACAGGACTCGCTCGCGCTCCATACCGTACTCCCGGGCGCGGTGGGCGTCGCCCTCGGCGCGGCGAATGGCCAGGTCCTTCTCAAAGCAGGCGCGGCACATCTTACGCTTGTAGCGGACGTCCCCCCCGCAGACGGTGCACTTGAGGGGACGGCGGACGGCGGTGCGCTTGTCGTAGAAGTAGATCATGGTGCCATCGGAGCGGAGGTTGTAGGCCACGGGCTCCTCCACCACGTCGTAGTTCATCTGATCCAGGCGTTCACGGGTGTAAAAGCCCATGGCGGCGGCTCGCTTGGTGGAGAGCTTTTCCACCTCGGTACCGCTGTCCAGTTCAATGACGTCCACGGGCTCGTGCTCGTCCATCATGGGCTTGTACCACAGCTCGGGAGCGGCCTCGGTGACGCGGGCGGGATCGTAGTAGAAGGTCAGATCGTCCCCCTCGCCCGAGCAGGCGGCGGGCTGACCCACGGGGGAGAGATGCATCATGTCCAGCATCTCTTTAGTGAGATAGGAGCGGCGTTCGGCCTCCTCGGGGGACATCTTCGGGATGCTGACGCCCGAGGGGAGTTTCACGGTTTCCATTGGTTTGATTTCCTTTCGTATGTTCAATTCTATATACGGGCGCTATCCGCGGCTCCCGTGGGAGCGGACGGCCTCACGCCCTTACACCGCCACCCGGCGGCAGGTAAACAGGATGGGAGGGGGGTGACTCTACCGAAAAGAGGGCAGGCCACACTCTTCCATATTACATAATCATACAGAGTATAGTATAGCACAAATCCCGAAAAGAATCAAGGGGTATGGGGAAATATCCCGCGAAAAAGTTGACGAAATTCGGCGGGATTGTCATGGACGGTTTGGTTTTTCGGTCAAGACGAAAAGACCACCCCGAGGTGAGTCGGGGTGGTAAGTGGGTCAGCCCTCTACATGGAGTTCTCCGTCGGCACAGATCAGGGTATAGTTGTCGTAGCGGCTGATCCATTCCTCATGCTTGGGAATAGCCTCCCATTGCGCCAGCGTGCCTTGGTAGTACACCCGCTCCATGCGGCATTGCTCGAAAATACCCATACCGATATAGGCAAGGTCGGCGGGGAGGGTGGGCTCCAGCTCGCCGGCGCACCCGTAAAAGGCGTAATCCGCAATATACCGCAGACTGTCGGGAAGCTGTACCGAGGCCAACGCATAGCAATGTCGGAATGCTCTGCTTCCCACGCTGACCACGCCCTCGGGCAGGATCACGGCGGTCAGCTTCTCACAGTCACCGAAGGCTCCCCCAGCCACGTGACAGGTATCGAGATGGATCGTCACCTCGGTGATCTCCTCCGAGACCGTGTCGCAGAGAATGGCGTAGGGATTGTTCCACATAGCCAGATACAGACATCCCTCATACTCGGTCATGGGAAGCTTGGGGCACTCCGCAAACGCGAAATCCTCCACCCACGCCAAGGTGTCGGGCAGGGTCACAGACGTCAGCTCGGGACAGCCCATGACGAATCTTGTGGGGATGCGGGTGAGCGCGGAGCCCTCGGCAAAGGCAACGGTCTGCAACGAAGGGCAGTTCCAGAAGCAGCCTTCCCCGATCTCCGTCACGGAGGCGGGGATCACGATCTCGGTCAGCGCGGTGGAAATGAACGCCCCGGCACCTATGGAGGCGAGGGAGTCGGACAGGATCACGGTCTGCAGGGACGTATTGTAAAAGGCGTAATCCCCAAGGGCGGTAAATCCCGTAAGATCCATAGCCGTCAGCTTCTTGCATCCCGATACGAAGCCGTCGGGAAGTACGGTGAGAAGCCCTCCCTCGGCAAAGGCGATCTCGGTCAGACTGCCGCAGCTTGAGAATACGTAACCCCCCAAAGCCGTGACCGAGGCGGGTATCGTGACGCTTTCCAGCGCGTCATTATTGGCAAAGGCCTCCTTGCCCAAGGAGGTCACCCCGTCGGGGACGGTCAGCTCGGCGATGGGACAGCCCGTAAACGCCCAGTCTCCCACCGTCATCAGTCCCGCAGGAAGCTCTACGTTAGCCAGCGAAGTACACTGGTAGAAGGCAGACTCCCCGATATCCGTCACGCCGTCGGGAATCGTCACAGAGGTCAGCGCCGTACACTCCGAAGCAAAGTGGCCGGGCAAGGCCGTTATGGAAGAGCCCTCCGCAAAGGTTATGGCCGTCAGCCTCGGACAGGCTCGGAAGGTCAGCTCTCCCAGCTCGGTGACGGTGGAGGGAATGACGACCTCGCTGAAGAAGCATCCCAAAAAGGCCTGCTCGCCGATGGATACCAAGCCCTCGGGGAGCCGTAAGGTCTGCACGTCGAGCAGCACCGCCGACTGAAAGGCTCGATCGCCGATCACTCGGAGCGAATCGGGTATATTGACGGTGGCCAGATTCATGCTGTTGTAGAAGGCGTACTCACCGATGATGCGGAGTCCCTCGGGCAGGGTGACCGCGGTCAGCGTAGAGGAGGTATGGGTGGCAAATCTCTCCTGCAGCTCGGTAACCAGATCGCCTGCCTTGGAATAGTTGGGAATGACTATCTCGGAGATTCGCGTGACGGTTACGTACACACTACAGGTGCCGTCCCCGTTGGTGCTGTACTGCATCTTGGTGTAGGTACTGAAATCGTGTCCGCAGAGGGTACAGGTATCCCCGTCGCCGTAATCATGGAGTCCTGCGGGCCAGTTCTCGGTCTCACAGACAGTACAGTTCTCTACGGTGCAGACCCGCTGGCGGGTTCCCCCCTCGGTACAGGTAGGCTTGAGGGTGAATTCCCATTCACCCATGACGTGGGTATCGTGGGGCTCGGCTGTCTCCGTCTCCTCCTCGGTGGGGGCTTCGGTGGACTCTTCCGTGGGAACCTCGGTCTCACCCTCTGTGCTCTCGGCGCTCTCCTCAGTCAGGCTCTCGGATTCTATCACGGTGTCCTCTCCTGTGGACGGCGTTCCCGCGGGGTCTCTTCCCGCTATGCCTACCCCCACGGCCACCGCCGCGGCTACCAGCACGCCCGCCAACAGGGCGACCCAACCGCCCCTCACCAGCCACGCGGTAAAGCCTGTCTTGGCGGCTACGGAGGCAGTACCCGCGGAGGATGCGCCCGCCCCTCCTGTCACCCCCGCCGCGGCGGCCGTCGCGCCACCCGCAAGCAGAGCGGGGGCCACGGATTCCACGATCAGGTTATCGTTCACATCGGACAAAAGCTCGAAAATCTGCATGCCGTTCAGCTTGCTCATACCGTGTACCCCCCTTCCTCCAGGTGGAGTCGGAGACGCTCTCGGGTCTTGTGGAGCCGCAGGGACACGGCGTTGGGGGTGAGGTCATGGATCTTGGCCAGGTCCTTAACGGGGGTGGCGTGGAAGTAACGGCCCATGAAGAGCTTACGGTCGGTCTCCTCCAGACTCTCCAGGAAAGCGGAGATCAGGCCCGGGAGGACGTCAGCGTGGGACTCGTCCACCGAGATGCAGGACTCCAGCTCCTCAAAGGACAGGGTGAGGTCGCGGTTGCGGCGTTCGGCCTTCATGTCCCGCAGGCGGTTGATGGAGAGGTTGCGGACAATGCGGCAGACAAAGGCGCAGAGAGAGGCGGGACGGGTGGGCGGGATGGAATGCCAGGTCTTGAGGTAGCCGTCGCTGACGCATTCCTCGGCGTCGGGGCGGCTCTCCACGATGTTCATGGACACCTGCATACAGACCTTGCCGTATTTACGGTCGGTCTCGGCGATGGCCTGCTCATCTCTGGCAAAGTACAGCTCCACGATCTCCTCGTCCGAGGGATGGGGCTTGGTTTTCGTTTTCGATTGACTCATATGGTCGGCTCCTTTCTTGGTTATACCCCATATGACACGGTCGGATACCGAAATCTTTCCGTGAAAACAAAAAATTTCTCAAAAAAGCAGAAAATTCCGTAAAAAATCCCCGACACGGGTGTGTCGGGGATGGATATACCGATCGTATGTAGCTTATGCCTCGGGAGCATCGGTCTCGGGGGCCTCGGTCTCCTCTGCGGGCTCGGCGATGTTGTTCACGTACTCCAGAACCTTGGAGCCCTCAGCCAGGTTGGACATGTCGATCTTGTCCTTCAGGGTGGAGCCCTCGGTCACGAAGGCGAACTCACCGATGGTGATGTCGTCCTTGTTGAACTTGATGGACTCAATACCGGTGCAGTTGTAGTAAGCCAGGGTACCGATGGTCTTGACGGACGCGGGGAACTCAACGGCGGTCAGCGCGGTGCAGCCCCAGAAGGCGGCGTCCTGGATCTCGGCCAGGGTAGCGGGCAGAGTGACGTTGGTCAGGGCGGTGCAACCCCAGAAAGCCTTCTCACCGATGGTGGTGATGGAGCTACCCAGATTGACAGAGGCCAGCTTGTCGCACTCGGCAAAGGCGTAATCGTCGATCTCCAGAAGACCTGCGGGCAGGTTGATGGCGGTCAGCTCGGTGCAACGGGCGAACGCGTACTTGTCGATCTCCACGATGGTGTCGGGAATGGTGACCTCAACGATAGCGGCCAGAGAATAGAAGGCCTTCTCGCCGATGACGGTGACGGTGCGGTCGTTGAAGGTGGAAGGAATGACCACGTGGTCGTCCTTGGTAGCCTTACCGTTGTACTTGACCAGAATGGCGGTCTCACCCTCGGCCTCCTCAAAGTAGAAGGTGCCCTGCTCGGTTACGAGATAGTCCACCTCGGGGGTGTAATCGTCAATGGAGCCCTGACCCGTGATGCAGGAAGTCAGAGAACAGACAAGCAGGAGCGCGGCCATAGCGATAGCCAGATACTTTTTCATGAATGGATACCTCCGCAGATTACAGTAATCAATGTACATATTATACCGCATTCGGGTCAAGTTGTCAAGAGATTTCCCGATTCAGTTTGTAAATATTTTGGTCACAAATGTATTTTTGTGAAAAGTGCCCTGTTTTCACGAGCGAATTTTGTGAGTTATTTTGCCGCGTTTTCAGCTCCCCCTTCCGCCCCGTGACTTTTCCTTGGGCAAAAAAGAAAAAATCCCCGTCGGCTCTTGCTTTTCGGTGGGTTTTGTGATAGAATGAAGGGAGATAATTCCATTCGGACGGTCACGGGCCGTCCGCGGCAAGGAGGTTTGCGCAATGCTTGCGAAGATATACAGCGCGGGGCTGTTCGGCATCGACGGCTTCCCCGTCCTGGTGGAGGTGGACGCCCAGAACAAGCTGGACTACTTTGAGGTGGTGGGTCTTCCCGACGCCGCCGTCAAGGAGGCCAAGGAGCGGGTCCGCACCGCCTGCGAGAACACGGGCTACCCCTTCCCCGAATGCGCCCTGCTGGTCAACCTCGCCCCCGCCGACCGCCGCAAGGAGGGCTCGGGCTTTGACGTGGCCATTCTGACGGGCATTCTGTCGGCGGTGGGTGTCATCCGCTCCACCGTGCGGCTGAACGACAAATGCTTCGTGGGGGAGCTGTCCCTGTCGGGTGAGCTTCGCCCCGTGAGAGGCGTGCTGTCCATGTGCGTGGCCGCCCGTAACGCGGGACTGGCCGAGTTCTACACCTCCATGGAGAACGCCCCCGAGGCCTCCGCCGTGGAGGGCATTACGGTCTACGGCGTTCCCTCCATGCGGGCTCTTTTGGATCACCTCAACGGGCGCAGGATCCTCACCCCTTACCCCCGCTCCGCCGCCACTCCCTCCGAGGCCGACAGCTACGGGGTGGACTTTTCCGACGTCAAGGGGCAGTCTCTGGCCAAGCGGGCCATGGAGATCGCCGCGGCGGGCGGGCACAACATCCTGCTCATCGGTCCTCCCGGCACGGGTAAGTCCATGCTGGCCAAGCGGCTTCCCACCATCCTGCCTCCCCTGACCTTCGGCGAGGCCATCGAGACCACCAAGGTGCATTCGGTGTCGGGGACCCTGCCCGAGGGTGTTTCCCTGCTTCGCCGCCGTCCCTTCCGCTCCCCGCACCACACCATGTCCCCCGTGAGTCTGGTGGGCGGCGGGGCCAATCCCCTGCCGGGTGAGGTTTCCCTGGCCCACAACGGCGTGCTCTTCCTGGACGAGCTGCCCGAGTTCCCCAAGCAGGTCACCGACGGCCTCCGCCAGCCCATTGAGGACGGTAAGGTCACCATCACCCGAGCCAACGGGCGGGTGACCTTCCCCTGCTCCTTCATGATGGTGGCGGCCATGAACCCCTGCCGCTGCGGCTACTTCGGGGATCCCAACCGCAAGTGCACCTGCAAAATGGAGGACGTGCGGCGGTATATGTCCCGCATCAGCGGCCCCATGCTGGACCGCATCGACATTCAGATCGAGCTGCCCTCGGTGACCTACGATGAGCTGACCGCCAAGGACAGCCCCGCCCTGGAGCGGTCGGCGGATATCCGCAAGCGGGTCTGCGAGGCCCGCGTCTTCGCCAAGGAGCGCATGAAGGCCGAGGACGAGGAGCACGGCTACGAGCATTCCCCCGCCGAAAAGCCCCTCCACTGCAACGCCCAGCTGGATCCCGCCTCCATCCGCCGCTACTGCGTCATGACCGAGGAGGCCAGCGACCTCCTCCGCGCGGCCTTTGAGAATCTGGGCCTGTCGGCGCGTGGGCATGACCGTATATTGCGGGTCGCCCGCACCATTGCGGATCTGGCCAAGTGCAAGGTGATCCAGGCGGAGCATATCGCGGAGGCGGTGCAGCTGAGGAGTCTGGATCGGAAATATTGGGGGGAATAAACTACAACCCTCCGTTCAAATTGAAAGGGCATACGAATTTGAAAATGTAAGGAGCATCACTATGGGCGCATACTTTGCCAATCTTCACATAAGAAAAAACGATGCCGCTGAAGGGAGCATTTCTGTCTTTTTGACCGAGTATTTCGGCGCAATGGGATATACCCCTGCCGATCCCGATTCGGCCGACGTGACCGTTTCCCTGTACGCCCCCGAAAACAGCGATTGGGTATCGGTCTTCAGCGACGCCTTTACCCACACCGACATCCTCGACCTCGCCCCCAAGCTCTCGGAGAATTGCGGAGCCGACGTTCTGAGCGTGGCTTGCTTTGACAGCGATTACCTGTTCCTCAATCTGCTGAACTCGGAAAAGGACTTTGATCTGTGGCTCAATATCGGAGATACCCCCGAGATCAAAAAGCCCCGACGCAGTAACGTAGCGGGATGGAAGGGACACGTGGCGGATCACGCCCGTTTCAAGACAGCGGCAGGAAAAAGCTACGTTTGCGCCGAGGACTTTCTCCTTGAAGCGCAGGAGGATCTGGGCATCCCTGCGGGGCAATGCGCGGGGTACGATCTGCCCGAGGCTACAGCTGTGCTGTACTTTTCCTCCCCCGTCAAGGCCGTTGTTCCTCCCACCAAGCTGACCATCCCCATGTACACACTGACCCCCTGTGAGCCCGGCAAGCGCGCCGCCTGCTCCGTACTGAATCAGGGAACAGCCTCCAAGGGCATCTGCATCCTGTTCACGGGAGACTACGTGGCATCCGAGGAGATCACCATTGACGACGCCGAGTTCTTCTACACCGACAACCGAGGGCAATCCGTCAGCATCCCCATTACCTTTGAAAAGCGTGAATGGAGGGAAAACCTGTGGGTCTACTGCTGGGAGGATGAGAATTTTCCCATTCCCCCCGCCGTGTCCGACAGTCTGCCCCCGCAGGTCAAAATGAAAAAGGAATTTGCCCGTTCCTTCGGCATCCGCTACGTCCCTAAGGGCAACAAGCGCAAGTTCCTGGATATTACCGTGATCTTCGCTCCTCTGTCCAATTTTGATCAAGGGCAGTGCGGTTGGCGCGTTTGGTCACGCGCAGGCTCCAAGAGAGATTATATCCGCGAACATAATCAATCCGAACAGGATATGCGGGCGTACGGTCTCCCCGAGGATATGATTGCCGCCAATCTCATAGACGAATCCGACTACGATCTCGACTGATTCCCAAGGAAAGGCACCCCTATGACAAACCTCCTCATCAAGCTCTTCATCAAATCCCCCCGCGACACCTCCTCCCCCGCCGTCCGCCGCGCCTACGGCACCCTGGTCTCCACGGTGGGTATCATCCTGAACCTCCTGCTGGCCGCGGGGAAATTCACGGTGGGCTTCCTCTTCGGCGCCATCTCCATTCAGGCCGACGCCATCAACAACCTCTCCGACGCGGGTAGCCAGATCATCTCCCTCGTCACCTTCAAGATGGCCGCCAAGCCCGCCGACCGCGACCACCCCTTCGGCCACGCCCGCATTGAGTACGTCACCTCCATGATCGTCTCCTTCCTCATCCTGCTGGTGGGCTGGGAGCTGCTGTCGGGCTCGGTGGACAAGGTGCTTCACCCCGCCGAGACGGTGTTCAGCTGGCTGTCGGTGGCCGTCCTCGGCGTGTCGGTGCTGGTCAAGCTCTGGCTGTGTATCTTCAACCGCAAGATCGCGGGGAGGATCGACTCCTCGGTCATGCGGGCCACCGCCGCCGATTCCCTGTCCGACGCGGGAGCCACCTTCGCGGTGCTGGTCGCCACCCTCATCTACAAGTTCACGGGCTTTGACCCCGACGCCTACATGGGCATTCTGGTGGCTCTGCTCATCCTCTGGGCGGGCATCAAGATCCTGAACGACACCAAGAACTCCATTCTGGGTGAGAAGCCCTCGGAGGAGACCGTGGCCCAAATTGAAGCTATGGTCAAGGAGTTTGAGGATCAGGGCGCCATCGGGCTCCACGATCTGGTGGTGCACAACTACGGCCCCGGGCGGGTCATGGCCTCCCTCCACGTGGAGGTAGACGGGGATGCCGACATCTACGCCTCCCACGACATGGCCGACCTCATTGAGCGCAGACTTAGGGTGGAGTGCGGCATCGAGGCCACCGTCCACATGGATCCCGTGGCCGTCCGCGACCCCCGTGTGAGCGAGCTGAAGGCCTACGCCGAGGGCATCGTCAAGGAGGTGGACGACCGCCTCCTGATCCACGATTTCCGCATCGTCCCCGGTGAGAGCCACACCAATCTCATCTTCGACATCGCCGCCCCCTTTGAGCTGGCCGTGACCGACGCCGACCTGCGGAGTCGGGTGGCCGATACCATCCACGAGCGAAACAAGCACCTCTTCGCCGTCATTACGGTGGATCGGGTGTGACCTCTTTGAAAGGAGCTATCCATGATCGATCTGATCGACACCCTCATTGACAGTCTGACGGGGACCGCCGAGGCCCTTGTCACGGTCCTGACCAGCATTCCTCTGCTGCTCGCCTCGGTCCTCTACGTGCTGACGGGCCTGACCCTCACCTTCCTCTGCCGCGCCGCCCGCAAGGGCTCGGTGTGGATGGCGTGGGTGCCCTTTGCCAACCTCTACCTGCTGGGCCTCATGGCCGACATCTACACCGACGACAGGGTTCTGCGGGGTGAGATCGACCCCCGCTACGCCCCCTCCACCCTGCGCCGCAAAATGCTGAGCTTCTCCATCGTGCAGAGCGTCTTCGGCAGTATCGCCGGTGTGGCTGTGCTGATTTCCCTCTTTTCGGGCTTCGCGGGACTGCTCACAGGCTTTTTCGGGGGCTTGTTTGACCAGTACGACGTCCAAGAAGGCGCGAACGAGCTGCTGGGCGTCTTTGCCGTCAGCCTCCTGATTTTCCTCGTCACCGCCGCCGTCTTTGTTGTTTTCTACATCCTTTACGCGGTGTCGGCCTGCAAGGCCCACTACCGTCTGTTCTTCATGCTGGGTACGCCTCTCCCCGCTCTGTGGAGTGCGGCGGTGATCTTCATCCCGCCTCTCGCCGCGGTCATGCTGTTCGTCTTCACCGTGAAGAATCACCGCGTGCTGACCGAAAAATTTTTCCCGCCCATGGAGGATCCCCGCGCCGAGGACGGCGAAGCACCCCCGCCCGCCGCGCCTCCCATGCCCGAGCTGTATCAGCTGTAAGTGTCCTGCCTAGCCGATTGCATAATTGTGGAAAACTGGAGTTTATAGGGAACGAGGGGCTCTGCCCCTGGTCTCCCTGCGGGTCGGTCACGACACGGCTCTGACTGCCACCGGCAGTCATTCACTACCGTGTCGCCGCTTCACTACCCCCGCAAGCCCCTTTTGAAAAAGGGGCTTGACCCCGAAAACTTTCAAAAAGCATCAAAAGGCCAAGAGATTTGATAGTGGGGAGCATAGAGGGAACCCCCATGGGGCCCCTTCCCCATTGGTATCGGCATGGTTATCCAACGCACCGACAAACCTAAATTTGAAGCATTTGCAATCGCCTAAAGTATCCTACCCGAAAGGAGTCCCTATGAACCGCTACGCCACCGACGGCCGCGATCTCCGCGCCGAGCTTACCCCCTACCTTCACCCCGACGAGGCCCTGCTCTGGACGGGTCAGCCCTACACCACCCGCAAGTTCCGCCCCAATCCCCTCGTGGTGGTCTTCATGATCTTCTGGTTCGGCTTCGCGGTCTTCTGGACGGTCATGGCCGCCGCCGCGGGAGGCTTTTTCGCGGTGTTCGGCATTCCCTTTCTGCTGATCGGCGGGTATATGCTCTACCATCTGTTCGTGGGGCAGAAAAAGCAGCTGGCCTCCGCGGTCTACGCCGTCACCGACCGCCGCGCCATCATTCTCTGCGCCGACCGACGGGGAACCGGCTGTACCGAGTTTCTCTTCTCCCGCCTGTCCAACATCACCATGGACGAGGTGGACGGCACCACGGGAACCATCCGATTCCTGCCCGATCAGCCCTACTACACGGGCTACGACTCCCCCCGCTACCGCCGCGGCCGCTCCCCCGACTACGATCTCCGCACCGCCTTTCTGGCCATTGACCGGGTGCAGGAGGTCTACCGTCTGATCTCGGAGCAGATGGGGCGCGCGTAACCCTGCCGACTCCGCAAAAATACCCGCCCTCACGCTGGTGAAGACGGGTATTTCTTTATTCGGTCATACTGTAGGGACAGGCGTCCCCGACTGTCCGCGTTCAGGTCGAAGCGGTAGGGACAGGCGTCCCCGACAGTCCGTCACTTACCTCACCCACTCCAGCAATGCCGCGATGACCCACAGCACCGCCAGATGGACGGGGTAGAAGATGTAAAAACCGTACTTGAGGCCCTTGCGCCCCGGCTTTCCGTTGTACAGGGCCAGAAGAGGCAGGGCGAAGAGGCTGAAGCTCTGGATGTTGGTGAAAAGTCCGCGGGAGATACAGAGCAGAAGCAGACCAAAGCTGAAGAAGGCCAGCTTGACCCACCGGTTGGAGAGCTTCTCCAGCCATTTGGGTGCTTCCCCCTCCTTGTAGTCGGGCAGGGCCGTCCAGACGGGAATGAGGACACCCCAGAAGCCGTAGTCCACGTAGAGAACCTGCTCGACGAAGGCGTAGATCCCCGCCGCCGAGGCCATGAAGAGCAAAAGCCACAGAACGGCCATCCCCCATTTTCCCCGCGCCAAGGCCTTCTTGCAAGCCTGCACCTGATAGATCAGCAGGATGGCGAAGCAGAAGTTCATGAGGATCCCGCCCTCGGGCTCCCCCATCATGAAAAAGTAGACCCCCTCACAAAGGACACCCAGCCCCAGCACCAGAAGGAACCGCTTGAGCTTGTTACGGGTGTAGCGGCAGCCCTCGGCAATGAAGTAGGCGAAAAAGGGGTAGGCCAGACGGCCGATGATACGGAGAAGCTCCACGTCGGGGAATAGGATCATCCCCGCGTGGTCGGTCAGCATGAAAACACAGGCGAGAATTTTGAGGGTAGACGCCGAGAGTCCCCACCCTTTGGAGGCGGGGACGGACGCTTGCTGAGTCATGGGGTTACTCTCCCAGCGCGTGGGTGCGGATGAACAGCACGCCCAGGGTGTTGCGGCCGCAATGGGAGGAGATGGTGCAGCCCGCGCGGGTGATATGGATCTTGGCCTCGGGGGCGATGGCCTTGACGCTATCCACGCAGGACTGAACGATGGCAGGCTCACAGCCCGCGTGGGTCACGAAGATGTGCCCCTTGATGACGTCGGAGCCGTCTCCCAGACGCTCGGAGACGTACTTGGGCAGGACCGCGCCGAACTTCCCGCGATACTTCTTGCCCACACCCATCTTGCCGTCCTTGACCACGATGCAGGGCTTGAGGGACAGCATATTGGCACCGAAGGCGGCAAGGGCCGAGCAGCGTCCTCCCTTGTAGAGGAATTCCAGACTGTCGATGATGAAGGAAGCGTCCACACAGGGAGCCAGACCGCGGCAGGTCTCGGCGATCTCGGCGGCGGGCTTTCCCTCTGCGGCCATCTCGGCGGCGGTGATGACCAGAAGGCCTCCGCCCGTGGAGAGGTTGCGGGTGTCTACCATGTGGACGTTTGCGAAGCCCTCGGCGGCCAGGCGGGCGTTGTTATAGGTGGAGGACATCTCGGAGCTGATGGTGAACAGCACCACGGCGTTGCCCTCGGCGGTCTCGCGGGCAAAGAACTCCTCAAAGTCCGCCAGATTCACGGCAGAGGTCTTGGGGAGCTCCCCCGTCTTCTCGTAGTGGGCGTAAATGAAATCGGGGTCAATATCCACGCCGTCGGTGTACTGCTTCTCTCCCAGGGCCACGCCCAGAGGGAGGATGCGGATGCCGTATTCCCGAATCAGCTCGGGGGACAGGTCGCAAGTGCTGTCGGACGCGATCACAGTTCTTTGACTCATGGCTTTCGTCGCTCCGCAAGGGGAGCATCCTTTCGCAGAATTCTTGTGATTCATTTTATAACATGAATATAAACTGAAAGTAACTTTCCGTCCTAATTATACCGAAAAAACGGCAATTTGTCAATGTTTTTCACGAAAAAACCACAGTTTCTTCATGGCCTGTCTCTTGACAAACCTCCGCTTTTGTATTACAATAGTAAAAAACCGCCAAAGGAAGCACCATGCGACGCATAGCGATATATCTTGTACTCGGCATTCTCTGCCTGCTCACGCTGGCGGGATGCCACGCGGGGGATCAGTCCCCGACGGACACCGCCGACGGGGAGACCACACTCCCCGCCGTGACCGACAACCCCACCGTCCCTCCCGACACTGAATCCGACACCTCCGCGCCCCCCGCCGAGGAACCCCCCTCGGCTCCCACCGTGACCCTTCCCTTCCCCGTTCCCACCGACGAGCTGCCCGTGATCTCGGTCAACACCAATGGCGTGGCGGTGGATTCCCGCGACTACGTGGACATGACCATGACCCTGGCGGGGGTGGAGGAGGGCCTTCTGGACGTGGGCGGTGAGATCCGTCTGCGGGGCAACTCCACCATGCGCATGGAGAAGAAGCCCTACCGCATCCGCCTCTACCAGAAGCACAGCCTCATGGGGCTGGAGAAGGCCAAGAGCTGGGTCCTGCTGGCCGACTATCTGGATCCCTCCACCCTTCACAACTACGCCGCCCTGTCTCTGGCGGCCACCTCCGAGAATTTCGACTTCGTCCCCACCCCCTACAAGGTGAATCTCTACCTCAACGGGGAGTACGAGGGGGTCTACACCCTCTGCGAGCAGGTGCAGGAGCAGGAGGGTCGGCTGGGGCTTGAGCAGAAGATCACGAGGGACATGACCGAGCTCTCGGACTACAATTTCCTCATCTGCATGAACTACAACGCCCCCGAGAAGCCGGGTGCCGAGGAGGGGGTCACCTACTTCTACCTGTCTTCGGTGGAGCGTTACTTTGAGCTGGAGTACCCCACCCGCGAGGACTTCCCCACAGAGGCGCAGTTCCATACCTTCTTCACTGCTCTGGAGGACTATATGCGCAAGACCTGTATGGCCTTCCTGCAGACCGACCGCGCCTACCTGGGCAAGAACGTCCACATGAATTCCCTCATTGATCTCTTCATCATCGACCGCATCATGGGCGAGAGGGACCACCATTGGAAGTCGGTGTTCATGTACTACAAGGGCGCGGAAGGGGACCCCAAGCTTTCCTTCGGCCCTCCGTGGGACTACGATTTCTGTATGTACACCGAATGGACCGCCCAGCCCAACGAGGAATTTGACCTCACCAACGACTTCAACCCCGCCGAGGCCGCCTTCTTCTACCGTCCCCTCATTTACAATTCCTACTACACCCGCAAGGTGTCCTCCCGCTACAAGTCCCACTTCTCGGAGATCCTTCCCGAGATCATTTCCAAGGTAGAGGCCCAGGCCGAGGCCATGCCCGAGTCCCTGCAGATGAATCAGGATCGGTGGTATGAGGATAAGCCCGACATCACAAGGGACAACCTCCACTTCTTCGTGCGGTATTTGCAGAGCCGCAAGAGCAAGCTGGATCGGGAGTGGGGTTAAGCCTTGATACCAAACAAAAAACCTTCGCAAGAGCGTCTCGCGAAGGTTTTTCTTTTTTGAGGATACGGCGGAATCAGCCCTGTACACCGAACTCCTTTTCCATGAGGGCGAGGATCTCCTCGCGGCTGGGCATGGACTGGGAGGAGCCCAGGCGGGTGACCGAAATGGCGGCGGTGCAGGTGGCGAAGCGCAGAGCGGTCTCCATGGGCATTCCCTCGGCGATGGCGGTGGCGAGACCGCCGTTGAAGGCGTCTCCCGCGCCGGTGGTCTCCACGGCCTTGACCTTGAGGGCAGGGACGAAGATCTCCTCGCTGCCATCGGTAAAGTAGGCCCCCCGCACGCCCAGGGTGATGACGACCTTCTTCACACCCATCTCAAAGAACTTGGCGGCGGCCTTGCGGCAGTCCTCCACGGTATCCACACGGATGCCCGTGAATTGCTCGGCCTCGGTCTCGTTGGGGGTGACGTAGTCCACTCCGTCAAAGAGTCCCTCGGGAACGGGAACGTAGGGAGCGGGATTCAGAATAAAGGGCTTTCCGTACTTGGCGGCCAGCTCCTTGGAGGCCAGTACCGCCTCAATGGTGGTCTCAAACTGGGTCAGCACCGCGTCGCAGTCGGCAAAATCCGCCTCGGCGGCCAGCACACGGGCGCGATCCACGTGCTCGTTGGCGGACAGGGCCACGATGATACGGTTCTGGCCGTCGGTCTCGTCGATCTCAATGAGGGCACCCGCGGTCTCCACCAGAGGATCCACGCAGACGTACTTTTCGCTCATACCCTCGGTGGCGTAGTGACGGCCCATGATCTGTCCCATCATGTCGCTGCCGCGGTGGCCGATGATGTAGACCTCCGAGCCCGCTCTGTGGGCGGCGGTCATCTGGTTATTGCCCTTTCCTCCGGGGCTGACGCGGATGGCGGTACCCTTGGTGGTCTCGCCGTGGACGGGCAAATGGGGGGCGTAGCCGGTCACATCAACGTTGAGGGAGCCGGGGCCAATGATCTTTGCCATGATGTGTTTCTCCTTTGCTTGGGTGAGTGGTGAAGTTCAAATTTGGGTTTGTCGGGGAGGTAAATAACCATGCCGATACCAATGGGGAAGGGGCCCCATGGGGGTGCCCTCTATGCTCCCCACTATCAAATCTCTTGGCCTATCAATGCCTTTTTTGAAAGTTTTCGGGGTCAAGCCCCTTTTTCAAAAGGGGCTTG
>JAFULU010000302.1 GCA_017483125.1 Clostridia bacterium | reverse complement strand
GGTGATTGAATATACAAGTCTTATGGTCACAAAGAGGATCCTTGCAGATCTGCACCACCTGCCCTGTCAGCTTACTGAACATATAACCGCCGTACTGGACGTCCAGAATCACATAATAGGGGGTATTACCAAATCTACCGTTTACGTTGTTGATACCAGATTTCTCCCGATCCGCCATAAAGGACGCATACAGCTGCTCGGCTGTCCATCCCTCGTAAGGGTTGCCCGTGATCTTGCCGTTTTCGGCATCACCCGTGGAGGGGTCTCCAATGGGAATATCGGGTGTTGTGGTGCCCGGATCGGTCACATCCCCGCCGCTTTGGTTGGTGTCGGTGGGGTTGCTTTCGCCGGGATTATTTACGCCAGGCTGCCCCGCAACCGTGGTCTGCTCCCCTTTGGGCGTGTCGGTCTCAGGGGGGCGGAACTGGTCGCGGCGGGAGCAGGAGGCGAGAGAGGAGGCCAGCAGGAAGGCGACCAGCATAGTAGCTAAAATTCGTTTGTTTTTCATGAAATACTCCTTTTCTTATCGCCCGGAAGGATTCTGGACTTTTTGGTTGGCCAAATCGACCCCTAATTCATACACCGTTCCGGTTTCCATATCCACAACAACATAGCGCCGGCTCTCATCCCATTCTTTGAGCATAGGACTGTAGGGATTCAAAAAATCCTTATAGGTTTGGTATTGAATCATTAAGAACTTTTTATCAAGAAATATAAGGTCCGTTATGGAATCGGGAATGCCATCGGTCGAAAGGCTGACGATTTCGTGCAATTCTCCCGTTTCCGTGTCTACCCTAAAATATTTTCCTCCATATCGAGTAGCCACATCATTATCATTGCAGTAGTATTCATAGTGCGGATCATCTTTATAGGCATCAACATCATGCCTCACTTGCTGATAGCATGTACCGTCATATATAAGCGGCGCACTTCCTTCTATCTCTTGCAATTTTCCCGTTCCCATATCGTACTGAAACATGTTAACATCTTGACCAATTGTTACTTTCCGTACGTAAACCGTTTGCCCGGATACCCCTAAAAAACGAAATTCCATTTCGCCCGCTTCGGGATTCAAATGACTTGCCCCAACGATCACCTCATCCTTGCCCGTATCGAGATTATACCTTCGGAGCGAGCCGTCCTCACAAACTGTGTACCATTCATAGGCGCCTTGATGCAAGATTACGCTGCAACGAACCGGCTCTTCGCGGAGAGGTGACGTTGTTTTCTCTTTCATATCGTAGACCATTGTGACTTTGCCGTATTGTCCGTCATCAAACTTCATCTCTACGGAATAGTAAAGCTTATCTTTGTATATATATACTTTTTTGGGGGAATCGGCACCACTCCACTCACATACCAACTTCGCGTCAGTCATGAGCAGATCAAATGAATACATGCATGTAGTTCTTATCCCCTCTTTTGACCTTGTTACAACAACATAACAGCGGTCATCCACAACCTGACACGATCGCATCAGTACAGTGGAATTACTGAATATACAGTCTTCATGATCACAGAGAGGGTCTTTACAAATCTTCACCACTTGCCCCGTCAGCTTACTGAACATAGAGCCGCCGTACTGGACATCAAGAATTACGTAATAAGGCGTGTTTCCAAAAATATCGTTTGTGTTATTATAAACCGACCTCTCCTGATCCTCCATAAAGGACGCATACAGCTCCTCCGCCGTCCAGCCCTCGTAGGGGTTGCCCGTGATCTTACCGTTTTCCGCGTCACCCGTAGAGGGATCTCCAATGGGAATATCGGGGGTGGTAGTATTAGGATCGGTCACGTCCCCACCGCTTTGGTTGGTGTCGGTGGGGTTGCTTTCGCCTGGATTGTTTACGCCAGGCTGCCCCGCAACCGTGGTCTGCTCCCCCGTGGACGCATCGGTTTCATCGGGGCGGAATTGGTCGCGGCGGGAGCAGGAGGCAAATACCGCCGTGACGGTCATAAAGGCTAGCAAAATAGCTATGATTCGTTTCATATTCGTGATTCCTTTCATTCTTCTTTCAACTGCGGCACACCGTTCTCGTCATACTCCCAAGCATCCCCGTAGTGAAACTCCGCCCCTGCCGACTTGCAGGCACCCGCCCAGTAGGCGATGTAGGAAAGGGCGTCCTCGCGGGTGTCGTTGAGGTAGATGTGCTTGACCGCTGTGTTCGGGAAGGGGTTACTGCCCGCGTGGGTAGAGCCCTGCAAAACGAGGTAGGCCAGCTTTTCGCAGTCCTTGAAGGCGTTGTCGCCAATAGAGGCCACTGAGGCGGGGACGGTCACGGAAGTGACGTTGCGGAGCCCCGCCAGCGTAAAGCTGCCAATGGCGGTGATGCCCTCGGGGAGGGTGATGTCTCCCTCGATCCGTGCGCCGTCTACATAGAAATTCTCCGCAAGCATGGTGGGGCTGGCATCCTGAAAGTCGATGCGCACACTACACCACTGGGCAATATTGCCGCTGTAGTGAACATCCGTCAAGGATCCGCAGTCCTTGAAGGTGGTTCCGCTGAGGGTGGTGAGGGTCTTGGGGAGATGCAGAGTGGTCAGGTCGCGGCAACCCTCAAAGGCACCGTTGCCGATCTCGGTCACCCCCTCGGGAATGGTGATCTCGGTGAGGCGCAGGCACTTTTTGAAGGCCCATCCGTGGAGATTCGTGACGGTGGAGGGGATGGTGATGCTGTTGAGAGAGGAACAGCCCGAGAACAAGGAATCGGGGATGGATGTGATGCCCTCGGGGAGGTTGACGCTCGTGAGGCGGAAGCAGCCCTCGAACAGGGCGCGGTTGAGGGTCTGGACGGTGGAGGGGAGCTCCACCGAAACCAAGCGGTTGCAACGGCTGAAGGCGGAATCTCCGAGCACGGTCATGCCCTCGGGGATGACCACGTGGGTCAGGGTCTCGTCCCCCGTAAACGCGCCGATGGCCACACCCATGACGGTGTTTCCCTCGTGGGTGGTGGGGAGATAGATCTGGGTGTCGGTGCATTCCCCGCGACCCAGAACGAGGTACTGACCGCTGTAGGTGTCCACACCAATCTCCAAGCCCTCGGAAACTTGGTACTCCCAGCCGCAAATGGTGCAGACGTCATTCTCCAAGGTGTGGACGAGGCAATCGCCGGTTTCGATGGAATGGGGATTGACAAAGGGAGGCTTGGTCTCGCCCTCTGTGGGCATACCCGTTTGGCAGGCGGTAAGGGCGAGCATGGTGAACAGAACCGCAAGAATAGCGGTAAGTTTCATGTAGTGTTTCATATCAGTGCATCCTCCTTTCCTTTCCGGGTACTCTTCGGCGGAATCCCACCCATTGTCCCAAGCTGACCGCAAACAGCGCGGCGCAGACCGCGAGGACGGCGGCGGTGAACAGAATGAAATAGAGAGCCGAACCCGCCGATTGGGTGAGGTATTCGTGCCCCGACAGGAGGGTGGTGAAATCGAAGTAGCGGGCGAAGTCCAGCCCGAAGCGGCGGAATACGAAGGGCACGACGGTCACGAGAGCCACGGTAGCCATGGTGTTGACCGACTTCTTGGAGGGGACGGACACCGCCACGGTGATGAAGCCCAGCAGGACGACACCCACCACGCGGAGGGTCTCAAAGAGCATGAGGTACTGGTGGATGGTCATATTCCACCCAATGCCGCCGAGGATGGGCAGGCTCTGGACGGGCGCGGTAGCCGAGGCGAAGGTGTACAGCTCGGTGAGCTTGGTGTGGTCGAGATAGCCGCAAACAATGGCCATAAGGGCGCAGGCGACCACGGCGATGACATACTTGGTGGCGAACAGCTCCCCCCGTCCTCGCTTGGTGGCGCGGAGAATACCCGACACGCCCGCACTGTATTCGGTGGTAAAGAGCATGGCGCCGAACACCAACGCGAAGATGTAGAGCAAGTAGTCAAAGCCCCGCCCGAACATCCGGTTCCAGCCTGTGGAGTAGACGAAATGGGCATCGTGACCCGCCTCGATCTGTTCCAGCAGGTAATCTCTGCGGGCCTCCACGACCTTGAACACGTCGTCTCTGGCCTTGGCGTCCTCCAGCTGGCCTTGGTACTCCACGTACTCGTCATAGGTAATGAGACCGTCGCGGTAGTTGGCCTCCATCTCCTTCTCCATGCCTCGGATGGTGTCGATCTCGGCGCGCTCGTCGGTGATGAAGTCCAGCTTTTCTTCGGTGACCTCACCCTCCAGCATGGTCATGTACTCCTTATAGAGGGTATCCGAGAAGGAGTAGTTGACGGGATCGGTGGTGTGGATCTGGTAGCCCTTGACCAGCAGGATAACGGCAATGAGCAGGATATACTTGCCCGCAAACAGCACTTTGTGAAGCTCAAAGCCAGCAAAGCCGGGGATGAAGCAAGGTAGCGCCACGTTGGGGATCTTGAAGAGCTTTCTCCCCTTCCGCAACGAGCGTCCTCCTGCCGAGCGGCAGTAGAGCAGGGTCGCCCAAACACCGAAGATCACCGCGATCAGTCCCATGAACAGGAATATGGCGGTGAGGTAGGGCAGACAGCGGCCGAAGACGTTGATGGCATAGTAGCGGGAGAAGCAGACCTCGGCGTCCATGATGGTGAAGACATTGAGCAGGCGCAGGGGGCTGTTGATGTACAGGTAGTCGGTGAAGTAAAAGAAAAAGTTCACACCGCCGATGACGAGACCCGTGAGGTAGGTCAGGGCGTAGTTGCGGAGCAGGAAGGAGGCGGTGAGGATGACTGTCCCCAACGCGAACAGGGTCAGGATCTTGATGATGAGGGACAGACCCAGATACTCACCCACCGTGACGATGTAGGGGCAGAACAGGTAATCGTCAAAGATCTGAATGTAATTGGACAGGGACGAGAAGCCAAACTCCGCGCCGAACAGGATCAGGGTGGTGGCCGAGAAAGTCAGCACGGCGATCACGATTACCGACAGCATGGCCGCAAGCTTGGTCAGCATGGTGGACAGCCGCCCCTGCTTGGTGGCGCGGATGATGGGGTAGGTGCCGTTCTTTTTCTCGTCCAACAAAAGTCCCGGAACAAGGACAAGCAGGAACAGGATGAGGCAGATATTGCCGTCGGCGTAGGCGAAATAGTGGTTCCAGCCAATGTCCCGCTCGATCTCCAGGGGGACGTATTTGCCCACGGTGTAAATGTCGATGACGTCATCCTGATAGCGGTAGTCGTAGCTGTTCTCGCTCATGCCGAAGGCCACGTACTCGATCTTGGCGGCCTCGGCGCGGGCGATGACCTCGTCATACTTTTCGATGCGGGTGACGTCTATGTAGTTCTTGACGTTGCGGAAGTAGCGGTAAGTGCCGTTGTATTCCTGGATCTTCTCCCAAATTTCGTCGTTGTACTCGGGCCAGTAGTCCTGAATGGACAGGGTGGACAGATCCACCCCGTTCATCATGGCGTCCATGGTCATCTGCACCTGCACCTCGGTGAGCCTTTGGGAGTAAGCGTACAGGGTGTCCATTTCGGTGAGGAATGCCTCGGGATCCTCCTCGTAGCGGTCGAAGATCTCCTCAATGGCGGCCAGCTCCTCGGCGGACAGGTCTGTCTCGGGGGAGGCCGGAATGCTCATGACTGAGACCGCCGACAATACGGCGTTGACGGCGAACATGAGGAGGAAGAAGAATACGACGAAGCGGTTACCGAGGATCTTTTTGATTTCATAGCGGAGCATGGGAAATCCCCTTTCGTGGATGTTACTTCACAGATTATCTTTCATGTTTTTCATGTTTTTCCAGCCACTTGTGATAGGATTGGCTAGACAGATCGACACCCAATTCATAGGCTGTACCGGTTTCCAGATTCACGACAACGTAACGTTCACTCGTTGCCCACAAGGGCAGGGTGGGACTGTAAACATTCGGGAAGTCCTTGTAGGTCTGGTATTGAACCATAACGTACTTTCCATCGAGGAATAAGAACTCATCCAGGTTATCGGGGATATCATCGGTACGAAGATCAAGAATCACCTCACGCTCTCCCGTTTGCATATCGTACCGATACCATTTTCCGCCCCACATTGTCCCGCCTACGGAGGTGAGGTTTTCTGGATTTTGGTAGTATTCATAATGGGGATCGTCCTTGTAGGCATCTACTCTATGACTCACTCCCTGATAGAAATTTCCGTCATATATGAAAGTCGTGATGCCTTCTATCTCCTGTAGTTGTCCCGTTTCCATATCATACCGCAGAATGCTCGACCTTGCTCCTGTCGATAATTCTTTCTGAACGTATACCGCTTGATCCACAGAACCCGTGAAGTGGAAGCCCAATTCACCTTCCTCGCGATTCAGGTAAGCCATTGAGATGACCTCCTCGTCCTCTCCGGTATCCAGATGATACCGCCAGAGCGAGCCGTCCTCCCTTCCGTACCATTCATACACTCCTCTATGCCAGCTCACAACGTACCGAACGGATTCTTCGCGGAGGGGAGACACGGTTTCCTCCTTTATGTCGTACACCATAGTGATGTTACGGTATTGTCCGTCATCAAACTTGATCTCTGCGTCATAGTAGATCTTGTCCCGGTACACATATACTTCATTGGGGCAATCCATTTCCTTCCATGTATGAACCAGCTTCGCATCGTTCATGAGCAGATCGAATGAATACAGGCTGGATGTAAAAACATCCCCTTTGAAGCCTTTCAAAAGAATATAGCAACGGTCATCCACGACCTGACACGATTCGAAAAAGACATGATTACTGAAAATACAGTTTTCATGGTCGCACAAGGGGTCCTTGCAGATCGTCACAACTTGTCCTGTGAGCTTACTGAACATCGTTCCGCCATATTGCCCGTTCAGGATCACGTAATACGGGGTATTGCCAAATACGTCATTTATGTTGTTATAAACCGACCGCTCCTGATCCTCCATAAAGGATGCATACAGCTCCTCCGCCGTCCAGCTCTCGTAGGGGTTGCCGGTGATCTTGTCACTTTCACCGCCGCTTACGGGAGGAGTAACAATGGGGATATCGGGGGGCATGGTGGTGTCGGTCACATCCCCACCATTGGGGTTGGTTTCGGTGGGATCAGTTTCGGTAGGATGATTGACATCGGGCTGTCCCGCAGCCGTGGTCTGCTCCCCCGTGGGGGCATCGGTCTCGGGAGGCCGGAATTGGTCGCGGCGGCTACAGGACACGAAGGTAGTGGCCAGCATGAGGGCGGCTAATATGGCGGCTATGATTCGGTTGGTTTTCATAAAAAACTCCTTTTCTGTTCTTAGCGCTTACGGCCTGTAGGGGTTTGGGGCTTTCCTTTCCTCAAGGTCAATGCCAAGCTCAAATACTTGCCCCGTTTCCATATTCACAACCACGAAACGCCTGCTTTTTTCCCATTCTTTACAATGGGGACTGTAGACATTAGGGAAGTCCTTGTAGGTCTGATACTGAACCATAACGTACTTTCCGTCGAGGAACAGGAAATTCGTTAAGTTATCGGGGATATCATCGGTACGAAGATCGATAATCACCTCACGCTCTCCCGCTTGCATATCGTACCGATACCATTTTCCGCCCCACATTGTCCCGCCTACAGAGGTGAGATTTTGTGGGTTTTGGTAATATTCATAATGGGGATCGTCCTTGTAGGCATCAACCTTATGATTCACTCCCTGGTAGAATTTCCCGTCGTATATGAAAGTCATGAAACCTTCTATCTCCTGCAATTGTCCTGTTTCCATATTGTACTGCATGGCGCTCGAAAGCCCGGATGCTGTCAGTTTCATAATGTACACTGTCTGATCGGACGAGCCCATGAAAATGAAACGCAATTCACCTTCCTCCGGGTTCAGAAAGGTCTCTGAAATGATCTTCTCTTCCTCACCCGTATCCAGATTGTACCGCCAGAGCGAGCCGTCCTCCCAGGCCGTGTACCATTCGTAGGCTCCTTCATGCCAGATCACGCTACAACGAACGGATTCTTCGCGGAGATGTGACGTTGTTTTCTCCTTCATGTCGTACACCATGGTGATATTTGCATATTGTCCGTCATCAAATTTTATATCTGAGTCATAGTAAACCTTATCCCGATATACATATATTTCATCGGGAACATCCGGGTAACTCCACTCATAAACCAGCTTCGCGTCATTCATGAGCAGATCGAAGGAATACAGGCCGGTGACATGATCATCCCCTTTGACGCCTTTCAAAACAAGATAACAACGGTCATCCGCGACCTGACATGACATAGTTCCAAAAAGGTTACTGAATATACAGTCCGTATGCTTACAGAGAGGATCTTTACAAATCTGTATGAGCTGCCCTGTGAGCTTACTGAACATGAGGCCGCCGTATCGGACGTCAAGGATCACGTAATACGGAGTGTTTCCAAAAGCATCGTTTTGATTGTTATAAACCGACCGCTCCTGATCCTCCATAAAGGAAGCATACAGCTCCTCCGCCGTCCAGCCCTCGTAGGGGTTACCCGTGATCTTGCCATTTTCGCCGCCGCTTACGGGAGGAGTAACAATGGGGATATCGGGGGGCATGGTGGTGTCGGTCACATTCCCACCATTGGGGTTGGTTTCGGTGGGATCAGTTTCGGTAGGATGATTGACATCGGGCTGTCCCGTCACCGTTGTCTGCTCCCCCGTAGGCGCATCGGTCTCGGGAGGCCGGAATTGGTCGCGGCGGCTACAGGACACGAAGGTAGTGGCCAGCATGAGGGCGGCTAATATGGCGGCTATGATTCGGTTGGTTTTCATATATGTACTCCTTTGTTTCTTACAGAATATCTCCGAACACGTGGAGGTAGTAATCCTCCAGAGAAGGCACCACCGTCACGGAATCCTCGGTGGGCTTCACGTCGGACAGGATACGCAGGATCACACCCTGCTCGCCGTTCTGGATGTTCACCACGCGGAACTTCTCCTGCATGGCCTGGACTTCCTCGGCGGCTACGACTGTCTGCCAGACCTGACCTTCGATCTTCTGGGTCAGCTCATAAGGACTGCCGCTGTCCGAGATCACGCCCTTTTTGAGCATGATGGCCTCGCGGGCGATGAACTCCACGTCGGAAACCACGTGGGTAGCAATGATAACGGTCTTATTCAGCGCAACGCTTGCTATGTAGTTACGGATAGCGATTCTCTGCTTGGGGTCAAGACCGGCGGTGGGCTCGTCAAGAATGACAATCTCGGGGTCGCCAAGCAGGGATTGCGCGAGGGCAAGGCGCTGCTTCATACCGCCCGAAAATGAGCCGATACGGTGGGTGCGGACGTCGTGAAGCTCTACTGCGTGCAGAAGCTCGTCGATCTGCTCGTCGGCCTTCTTCTTGTTCAACCCCTTCAATACGGCCATGTAACGGAGAAAATCCAGAGCCGAGAAGGAGGGGTACATACCGGGGTACTGAGGCATGAAGCCCAGCTTTTCGCGGTAGGATGCACCCAGCTTACTGATGGGGGTATCGTCCAGTAGAATCTCACCGTTGTCGGATTTGAGGTTTTGGGTGACGATGTTCATGAGGGTGGACTTACCCGAGCCGTTGGGACCCAGGAGGGCGTAAATGCCGTGGTCGAAG
>JAFULU010000301.1 GCA_017483125.1 Clostridia bacterium | reverse complement strand
GTTTATCGGTGTAACAAAATGAGAACAGCCCCTTCCCCTCATCCGCCTCCCGCCGCAGGAGCTGGTCGGCACCTTCCCCCCAAGGGGAAGGCTTTCAGAGGGAACCCTCCTCTCACCTACACCCGAACATTTGTTTTTCTATGTAGTATAAAACAAAGGACGGTTTCCTCAGGTAGCCTTCCCCCTCAGGGGGAAGGTGTCGCCCAGCAAGTGCGGCGGGCGACGGATGAGGGGTAGACAGGGGTATGCGATCAAACAGCCCGACAAACCCAAATTTGAACGATCCTCACCCAAAAACTTTCCACAGACAAGGAGCAACGACATGAAACAGAGCATCAAGATCCTGGCTATTGGTAACAGCTTTTCGGTAGACGGCATGGAATACCTCTGGCAGGTCCTCCGCGCGGGGGGCGTGGAGGAGGTGATCCTGGGGAACCTGGCCATCGGCGGCTGTCCCGTTTCCCTCCACGCCGACAACGTCGCCTCGGGTGCGCCCGCCTACCTCTACGGCAAGAACACCGACGGCGCATGGGTGTGGGAGTCGGAGCAGACCTTCTCCCGCGGCCTTCTGGACGAGGAGTGGGATATCATCACCCTCCAACAAGCCAGCCACGACAGCGGCCTCCCCGAGACCTACGCCCGTCAAAACGAGGTCATCGACTACGTCAGCGCCCATAAGCGCAATCCCAACGCAGTGATGTACTGGCACATGACCTGGGCCTACCAGAGCGACAGTAACCACTGGGCCTTCCCCCGCTACGGGTGCGACCAGATGACCATGTACAACGCCATTCTGAACGCCGTACAGA
Source organism: Clostridia bacterium (assembly GCA_017483125.1). Taxonomy (GTDB): domain Bacteria; phylum Bacillota; class Clostridia; order Oscillospirales; family CAG-272; genus CAMEON01. The sequence goes on along the minus strand of JAFULU010000301.1, from coordinate 1,584 downwards.
CCCAAATTCTGCCCAACCCCGCCTATGCGGGCGTGATCCCCACGGGCATAGCCATTCAGAACCTCCGCGCCACTCCCGTAGGCGATACCGTCACCCGCGACGGCTTCCACATGAGTGAGAGCCACGGTCGCTACGCCGCCGCTTTGACCTGGGCCCGGAGCCTCTGCGGGGTGGACCCCGACACCGTGGATTGGATGCCCGAGGCCTTCGCCGACGCCATTCGCCCCGATCTCGCCCATATCCGCGAGGCGGTCAAGAAGGCGGGAACTATCCCGTTCGTGTGATCTTGCTCCCACGACTCCATAGCAAAAGCCTCCGCAGGTATCAAACCCACGGAGGCTGTTTTGTTTATGGTAAAAGCGGAATCACGGCAACTCCCGCAGGATACAGTACGGCTTCCCGAAGGCCCCCTCGTAGACCTCCACCACCACGGGATCCCCGACCTCGGCCTCCCGATAGTCCGAGGCGGCCACGTCCAGGTCCAGCTCCTGCCCCTCCACCGTGACCGTCAGAAAGCAGCGGGTCATCTTGCCCGCCGAGGTGTGCTTGTCCTTCACCGTAACGGTGTAGGCGGTGGGCTTACTCGTATCCAGCGCGCAGTTGAGATTCTGCACCGTAAAGGTCAGAAGGGCAAAGCTCATAAGCAAGACCAAAAAGGGAAGCGCGATGCGCTCGGAGAGCCTGTCATCCTTCAATTCGATGCTCCCCTTGACCAGAAAGTACACCGTGACCCCCGCAAGCAGCAGGGACAGGATCAAGGGAACCTCCCAGAGATGCAGGAATTTGGTCGGCTCCATAAAGGTGTAGGTTGTCACCCCCACGAGGGTCATCAGTATTTCAAACATCAAAAGGCACCCATTCAGAAAGGGACGGTAGGGCAGGTAGGCCGACAAAAACAGGTAGCGGGCGCAGTAGGCGGCGTGGGCCACGAGCAGAATGGCAGATAGGAGCATGGTCAGACGGGGGAAGGGAAGGATCGCCCCCTGCATCATATTGACCACCGAGGCCACCGCCAATATCCGCCCCATGACCGTCGGGCGGGAGGAGTGGATAAAGGCGAAGTAGAGAACGCCGATGCCCATGAGCAGGAAGGGAAGGACGGACAGGATCACCACGTCGGTTATAGCGGAGGGCAGAAGCCCCATGACGCACATGGTCACGAACCCCGCGATGATGAGACCGATACCCCATCCGAAGCCTTGGTCGGACAGGAGCTTTTTGTAAAACGGGAGCTTTTTCGGGGGTTGCTTCATGTTAGCCTCCTTTTCGCGATTTTTGTCTGTTGATTGTGTTCTTTTGACTGCTTGATGTGATTATTATACATCATTATTGCGGGTTTGTCAATAGGTTTCAGTTTTTTTCATGACTGCTTTTGGGGGAGCGATTCAAATTTGGGTTTATCGGGCTGCGCCCGAAATGCAAAATGCAAAATTCAAAATGCAAAATCAGAGAACGAGAGACGGGGTGATGTGTCCTACACAGAAATGATTATCCTATAGGGGACACTGACTTTTCGGTTTTTGAATTATAAACTTTACCATAAAGATTGGCTTTGGCGTAAGCAAAAGGCTTCATTCATTTTGC
>JAFULU010000300.1 GCA_017483125.1 Clostridia bacterium | reverse complement strand
GACGGAATCTTTTCCGTCATTCGTTACAAAAAACCTTCGCATAGGATCAACTATACGCGCGGTTTTTTGATTAGCGCCCGCAAGCGGGCCGACGAAAAATCTTCTCGCCGCTCGCCGCACGTTGAGTTATTAGAGATGCCCAAAAGAAAACCGACCGAGCCTCCGTCATGGGGTTCGGTCGGTTGTTTTGCTTGGAAGCTATGGGAGCCGCGGCTTATCCAACGCGCTCCACGATCTCAAAGCCGTCGTCGGTCTCCCTCATGCGGAACAGGCGGGGACGCTCGTTGGGGTTGACGTTGGTGCTGTGGAGGATGAGGTAGAGCTCCCCGTCAAAGCCGTCGAAGAGCATACCGTGGCCGCCGTCCTCGTCGTAGATGAAGTCATCGGCGTGGCGCCAGGGGCCGCGGATACTGCCGCTGTCGCTGATGGCCAAGGCCTGGACATACCAGTACTGGGGGCCCGCATGGAAGCCCGACCACAGCATATAGAGCTTGCCGTTCTTACCCTTGCGGAAGAAGGGGCCGTCGGTGACGTAGTTGCGGGAGGTGGGATCCACCAGGGAGTAGGACCACGCGGCACCGCTGGCTCGGAGGATGGTCTCGGGCGCGCCCACAGGGGTGGTGAGATCCTTGGACAGGGGCATGATCTCAATGGTGCCGTCGCCTACCTGCGTCCACTCGTGGCAGAAGGCTGTCCAGGGATTGCCCTCATCGTCCACATAGAGAGTAGCATCCAGACAGGTCCAGTCGCGGGGGGTCATGGGGCCATCAGTAAAGGGCAGGAAGGGGCCCATGGGGCTGTCACTCCTCAGGATCTGGGAGGCACGGGTGATGTCCCCGCCGCGGAAGCTGGCGAACATATAGTAGGTGTCACCGTAATGGTAAACCTCGGGAGCGAAAAAGTCCCGATCCGACCAGAAATCCGCGGGGCGGGTGAAGCACTCGTGGGGCTCACTCCACTCCATGAGGTCGGTGGAGGTGTAGACGTCCAGACCCTGCCAGGGGATGACCTTGGTGCTGGGGCCGCGGCGGGTGCCGTAGAGATAGTAAACGCCATTTTCGGCAAAGATGAAGGGGTCGCGGAGATGGATATCAGAAAGCTTCATAACGGTCTCCTTGAGGTGGATTATTCACCTGTATTATAGCATGGATTTTCCGTGAAGTCAAGGACAAGGAGACGGGAGAATGGTGAAAATCGTTACAATTCCACGGCAGATGAGGAAAACACGGACAGAGGAATATCTAAATAGAAAAAATACGATTCATATCACGTTGTTGAAAATAGTATTTTGTTTCAATTTCGTAACAGTCAAACCTCAATGTCTGCATCGCTGTAAGCAAAAAACGCCACCTTAGACTTTCATCTGAGATGGCGTTTTTTGTTCGTATCAGAGCGAAACCTTCACGGCAAAGCCGCCGCTGAAGAGGTAGGTGTTCGTCTGAGTAGCGTTTGGTGGAGATGAGGGATGAACGGGGATCATCACGCAATGAGTCAATTGTGGAAAAGGATGGGCGCGGTCTCCCGCGACCTTCCATTTTCACGTAGCTTTTGAAAGTGGGTTCTGATGTACTGCTTAGCCTCGCAGTTTTTCGCGTCCTCCAGGAACTTCTCCGGCTCTCTGCACACGGCTTTACGATCTGATTCGGTCATTGTTTGGTTTTCTGCTGAGCTCTGAGATCATGGATCCTGGCTTCAACTATATCCCGATCTGCGGTAAGGGTATTCAATTTTTCTTCTAATTCCGGGGTCGTTCCCTTTCCTATCGCTTTTGTCGTGTTATTGATCGCCGTCTTAATACCCCGTAGATGATATCCAAGTTTTTTGATCTCGTCGATCGGGTTAACACTGTTATAGACGTCTACCAGATCCGGCCGTCTATATATCTCGTAGGCCAAGCATTTGGTGACAAAATCCTCCAGTTCTTCTGCTTTAATGTCAACCATAGAGCATTCCTTATCCTCGGACTTTCCCGAGCTTGCAAACGCCAAGGGAGAGGTATGGTATTACCGTCACGTGCAAAACATCGTAAAGTTTGAAAAAAAATCCCGATGCCGTCATCTTCGAATACGCCTTCCGCCTCGGAGCGAGACTCACGATGGAGATTCACAAAGACGAGGAATAAAAGCAAAGCCAGTAACCGTGAAGCAGTTACTGGCTTTCTCTTGTAAAATCAATTTGTGAATTCGTGAGTCTTGATATATTCAATGAAGGTTTTCATGCTTTTGGAGAGCCATTTGTTTTTATGATAAATGAGCTGCTTCCAGATATCTATATTCATATCGACAACGTCAAGATGACACAGCTTTCCCTCTGTGATTAATTCATCAGTAACAAAATCGGGCAAAAAAGAAATCATATCGTTTTCCATGATAACGGAAGTAATGATGTCGGTCCGACCGATCTCAAGGACCGGCGTGATCTCCAAGGACTTTTTAGCAAGCTCTCTATCAAAAACGCGGCGGTAGCCTTGACCGTACTCGGTCAGCACAAAAGGCTCTCCGATAATATCTTTGATCGACAGCCCTTTGCAGTGGGCAAACTTGGATTCTGATGATGCTACAAAATGCATTGGTATCTTCTGCTCTTTTGCGACTACGTAATCCTTATTATACAGATGGTGGTCGAGTGTAATAATGACATCTGCCTCATTACGGTCCAGCATATGGAGCAGATTACCTGAATCTCCCGTGGAAAACCGAATATAGATAGACGGATATTTCCTATGAAAATCCCCATAGTGAGCCGAGATCATTTCCTCGCAGACAGAATCGGGCGTCACGATATGCAAATGACCTCTCAGATCTTCTTTCGCGAGCGTCTCTTTAAAATCCTCGGTCAGCGCACGCACCTGATGTGCATAGGAAACCAGCTCGTGTCCTTGCTCGGTGAGGGTAATCGTATGATTGATGCGCTCGAACAAGAGACATCCAAGCTCATCCTCCAGCTGCTTTATTTGAAAGGAGATCGTTGACTGCGAATATCCAAGCTGTTCTGCCGCCTTTGTAAAGCTTCCAAGCTCTGCTACGTGTATAAAGGTAATAAGGTTTCTGAGTTCCATTCCTTCCCCTCCGTTCCATCGAAATATTAGATGTTTATTATCGAAACTATTCACTTGACTAATGCTGAAAAGTATTATATAATAAAAGGGCGAAAAAAGCAAGACCTTTTTCCATGAATTTGGGAAAATGTTTTTCAGATTAAAACAATGGCGTTGATGAAGACGGAAGCTACGAGCGATTTTCACAGAGAGTCGGGGATGGTGCGATCCCGATAAATGACAGTAGATTTCTTATCCCTTCGGAGCCGGAAGCCCCAAAGGCTTTTGCCGCAAGGCAAAATACACCCAGTAGGCGTTTCCCGTGTATGCTACGTTAGTGCATAGAAGTTATCTGACTTCGAAGAGGTGGCGGAGTGTTTATATCCGCAATTTGAGTGGTACCGCGAGTGTTCTACCAAGAAGCACCCGTCTCAAAGCAAAATTTCAGGCTTTGGGACAGGTGTGTTTTTTTGTCCCCAAGCCGCCATATCCCGAAGCGACAAAAACTTATGAAAGGCGGAGGTTATTATGTTATCCCTTGACAAAGTATTCAATGCGCAAACGGTTCTGAAAAATATCGTTCGTGAAACAAAGCTCGTTAGCGCTTACGGAATTGCTCCCGAATGTGAGCTATATCTGAAGCCCGAAAATCTACAGATTACAGGTTCTTTTAAGGTCAGAGGCTCGGCATATAAAATTGCGATGCTGACCGATGAAGAAAAGAAAAAAGGCGTTATCGCCTGTTCTGCCGGAAATCACGCGCAGGGCGTTGCCCTTGCCGCAACCAAGAACGGCATCAAATCCTTGATCTGTCTGCCCGACAGCGCTCCTATCTCCAAGGTGGAAGCGACCAAGGGCTACGGCGCGGAGGTCTGTCTTGTGGAAGGCTGCTATGATGACGCTTATGCGAAGGCATTAGAACTTCGTGACAGCGAAGGCTATACCTTCGTACACCCCTTCGACGACGAGAACGTGATCGCAGGTCAAGGCACGATCGCACTTGAAATTCTGAATGACCTTGATAATATTGATGCCATTGTTGTTCCCATCGGTGGCGGAGGACTTATTTCCGGCATTGCTTATACAGTAAAACAAATTCGTCCATCAGTGAAAGTCTACGGCGTACAGGCGGCAGGCGCACCGAGTATGTATAACTCGGTCAAGGACGGAGAAATAGAATGTCTTTCTTCGGTCTCTACGATTGCGGATGGTATTGCAGTTAAGAAGCCCGGTGAAAACACCTTCCACTACGTGAGTGAATACGTAGATGAAGTCGCACTTGTCACCGACGACGAGGTTTCCTCGGCCATTCTCGCGCTGATTGAAAAGCAGAAAATGATCGCAGAGGGCGCGGGCGCAACGGCGGTCGCGGCCGTCATGTTTGACAAGTTCCATTTGAAGGGCAAACGGGTGGTCGCCGTGGTATCGGGCGGGAATATCGACGTCACCAGCCTATCCCGTGTGATCGACCGAGGACTTCTCAAATCGGGACGTTCGTCGAGCCTTCTTATCGAGCTGATCGACAAGCCCGGACAACTCAAGGAGATCTCCCGCATCATCGCCGATTGCGGCGGCAACGTCACCGGTGTTCACTACGAAAAGGGGAATACCGAAAGCGTCAACGGCTGTTTCCTCCGCATCGAAATGGAAACACGAGATTTTGATCACGTCGATCTGATCACGCAAACCTTGCGGCGCGAGGGTTTTAAGCTAATCTGATTGCATCCAAGCAGAAAGGGGTGAAAAAATGTATCTTTGCGGATCCGATATTCTTGTAAAAACCTTAATTGAACAGGGCTGTGAAACGGTTTTCGGGTATCCCGGCGGTCAGATTCTCAACGTATATGACAGCCTGTATAAGTACCAACATGAAATCAACCACGTATTGACCGCCCACGAGCAGGGTGCGGCACATGCGGCTGATGGATATGCGAGAACCACCGGAAAGGTCGGCGTGGTGATCTCCACCTCCGGCCCGGGTGCTACCAACTTGGTTACGGGAATTGCAACCGCCTATCTGGATTCAATTCCCATGGTTGCCATCTGCGGAAACGTTCCGACCACACAGATCGGTACAGACAGCTTCCAGGAGATCGACATTACGGGGGTGACGCTTCCCATCACCAAGCACAACTACTTTGTCAGCAACGTGGAAGATTTAGCGGACACCATCCGAGAGGCGTTCAAGCTTGCT
>JAFULU010000299.1 GCA_017483125.1 Clostridia bacterium | reverse complement strand
GTTTTTTGCTTTCCGGATCAGCGAGAAGCAGGCTTTCCTCATAATCTTGCCTTCCCCTGGGGGAAGGTGGCACCCGCCTTGGCGGGTGACGGATGAGGGTCACACTACCCAATTCCTCTCTCTTCCGTGAGACCGATAAACCGCAATTTGAATTCCCACGCCTCCATTATACTCCGTTTCCCCCGCGCCCTTTGTCGCACCCCGTGGGGCAACTACGGGAATCGGTTGACAGATTCCCACCCCGAATGCCCGAAAATTCACAATTTCCGCTTGCATATCGGGTAAAAGTCGGGTATAATGGGGACAGACAACAAAAAAGCCGCGGAGAGGTCGTCTAACCCCATCCTATGCGGCCCTTGAGGGAGATATACCTATGAAAAAGCTGATGATCCTGACGGCGGCACTCCTCGCCCTCGTCACCCTCCTATCCTCCTGTGGAGATAAGGAACCCGACCCAAGCGACCGCGAGACCTTCCCCGAGGAGACCTACGTCGAGGCCGCCGACGCGTCGGTGTCCTTCCGTGCCGACCTGAACACCGCCGATTACCCCGAGGGCACCGTGGCGGGGGACTGGCTGATCCTCTGCGCCGCCACCGACCGCGACGAGCAGTTTGACGCCTACACCCTCCGCCACGAGTCCGTGAGCGGGGACAAGACCACCTTCACCTACCTGATCTACTACCCCCACGGCGAGGCGGGCATGACCCCCACCCCCGAGGTGCTGGAGGGAGGGAGCGGCTACGTGGTCAATCTGACCTACAAGGCGGGGGGCTCCACCGAGGGCTACAGCCTGAGTACCCTGACAGTCACCGTTCCCACCGACAAGGCTCCCCGCCTGCGCCTGATCTATGACGGCGAGGTGCTGGGGCAGATGGCTACGGTATCGGATGAGGAGATCGGGGCGTAAGTCCATGCTATAAGAAAAAGGATACCCCATTTTGTGAGGTATCCTTTTCTGTTACGCGATCAGCACCCGCAGACCTCGCTTTTTCCCATAGAAGCCTCAATGCGCAGAAGCCGATTGTACTTGGCCACCCGCTCGGTGCGGCAAGGCGCGCCCGACTTGATGAGGGGAGCCCCCGTGGCCACGGCGATGTCGGCGATGGTGGTGTCCTCGGTCTCCCCCGAGCGGTGAGAGAGGATGAAGGAGTAGCCCGCCTCGCGGGCCACGCGGATCACCTCCAGGGTCTCGGTCAGGGTGCCGATCTGGTTGGGCTTGATGAGAATGGAGTTCCCCGCCCCCGCGGCAATGCCTTCCTTGAGTCGCGCCGTGTTGGTGACGAAGAGATCGTCCCCCACCAGCTTGATCTTGCTCCCCAGTCTGGCCGTCATCTCCGCCCAACCCTTGAAGTCGGACTGATCCAGCCCGTCCTCGATGGACAGGATAGGGAAGCGGTCGCAGAACCCCGCCCACTTCTCAATGAGGGCGGAGCGGGTCAGAGTCTCCCCGCCCTTGGGGAGGGTGTAGATCTCGTTTTTGTCGGTGTGGCCACTCCCGCCGTCACGGCTCCCCGCGTACCACTCTGAGGCCGCCACGTCCAGAGAGATCTTTACGCGGTCGGTGTCGTACCCCGCCTCCTCAATGGCGCGGATCAGGTACTGAATGGCCGCCTCGTCGGAACCCAGATCGGGCGCAAAGCCCCCCTCGTCCCCCACGGCGGTGGAAAGCCCCTCGGCCTTCAGAAGCCGCCCCAGAGTATGGTAGATCTCGCTCCCCCAGCGCAGAGCCTCGGCAAAGGTGGGCGCGCCCACGGGAACGATCATGAACTCCTGAATATCCATGTTGTTGGAGGCGTGGGCACCGCCGTTGAGGACGTTCATCATGGGGACGGGGAGGCGGTGGGTGTCCACCCCGCCCAGATAGCGGTAGAGGGGGAGACGGTACCAGTTGGCCGCCGCTCTCGCCGTAGCCAGGGAGACCGCCAGGGTGGCGTTGGCCCCCAGCTTGGACTTGTTCTCGGTGCCGTCCAGACGGAGAATGGCGCGGTCCACCTCAGCCTGCTCCGAGGCATACGTCCCCGACAGAGCGGGGGAGAGGATATCGCAGATGTTGGCCGCCGCCTCGCGGACACCCTTACCGCCAAAGCGGGAGGGATCGCCGTCCCGCAGCTCGTGGGCCTCGTATATGCCCGTGGACGCGCCCGAGGGGACCGAAGCCACGCCAACGGTGCCGTCGGTCAGCACCACGGTGGCCTCCACGGTGGGATTGCCGCGGGAATCCAGGATCTCGCGGCCGCAGCATTTCAGAATCTGGGGTTTGGACATGGGAAATACCTGCCTTTCGGAAATATGTGGATAGTATGCGCCGCAGGGGCGGAGGTCATACAGGCGGCGGGGGAAGTTTTAGCAGGGAGCTCGGTGTTTGAAAAGGTGCTTTGGGGGGCATACTCTGGAAAAACAGCGGAGGCCGTTATGTTCACCATCCTTTTGCGCACCGTCGTGATATACGCCGTTCTCATCCTCATCATGCGCCTCATGGGGAAGCGTCAGCTGGGGGAGCTGGAGATCACCGATCTGGTGACGACTCTGCTCATTTCCGAGATCGCCTCTCTGCCCCTCACCGAGACGGGGATCCCCCTCCACCATGCCCTTCTGCCGATCGCTACCCTGGCAGGTCTGGAGGTGGGGATGTCGGCGCTTTTGCTCAAGGGCCATCTCTTCAAGCGCCTGCTGATCTCCCGCCCCACCATTCTCATGAGTCACGGAGTTCCCGACCGCGAGGCCATGAAAAGGGCGCGGCTGTCCTGCGAGGAGCTTTTGTCCCAGCTTCGCTTGCAGGGGATCAGCGACCCCGCGGTTGTGGATTTCGCCGTCATGGAGCCCAACGGGCAGATCAGTGTCATCCAAAATCCGTCCGAGAAGGACACGCCGCCCCCCGCGGGGGTCATGCGCCTCTTGATCTCGGACGGTCGGGTGAATCGGGACAACCTCCGCCTTGCGGGGAAGGACGAGGCATGGCTGGAGGGGTATCTGAAGAAGCAGGGACTGGGAGCGCGGGAGGTATTCATGCTCCTGTCGGATGGAAACGGGACTCTGCGCCTGTATCCCATGAAGCCCACAAGGACTCCGAGGGGGAAAAACGGGAAGGCCTCCCCGTAACGGGAGAGCTTGCTTTCGTCAATCGAATTCTGACCTGTGAGCCTCGAAGAACTCGTGGTAGAGCTTGACGTTGGACAGCTCCGTCCACTTTTTCACCTCTACGGGGGTGGTATCCAGATCGTAGATCCTCGCGCCCTTCATGGCCAGCAGGAAGGGGGAGTGGGTGGAGATGATGAACTGACAGCCGTAGAAGCGGGCACTGTCCTCTAAAAAGCGAGCCAGCTCGATCTGCCGCCGGGCGGAGAGGCTGTTCTCCGGCTCGTCCAGGAGGTATAGAGCGTTGCCGCGGATCTTTTCCGCGAAGTAGCCGTAGGCGTTCTCGCCGTTGGACTGCCCCGGGAGATTCTGGGGGATGCGGCGGGCAGTATAGTCGGATCGGGTGGATTTCCATGCGTCGCGGCGGTGCTGCAGCTCCTCCACATCCTCCAGAGAACGGATCTGAAAGCTGCCCTGCCGCAGGGCGTACCACTCCTCGAACAGCTCCTCCCGCTTGCGGTCCACCCCCTCGTTGAGGGTGCGGAAGTTCAGCATGTAGTCGAACACGTCGTCGCTGGTGATGATGCAGCTCTCCTCCGGAGGCTTCTTGTCGCGGTACAGCTCGGCACGGCAGAATTCCAGATAATCCTCAAAGAAGGGGGTGCGGCTGTAGGGAGAGGTGCGGGTGAGCTTCAGCTTCTGGGCGATGATATTGAGGATGGTGGACTTGCCCGAGCCGTTGCCGCCGTAGAGCAGGGTAATGGGGGCGAAGTCCAGCCGAGAAAGATACTTGAAGGGGAAGATCTTGAAGGGGTAGGGGTTATTGGTATTGTGGGCGGTCATGTCCAGCTTTCGGCTTTCGAAACAGTATTCCGTTTCATTGTCTTCTGAGGCCAGACGAAAGGATTCCAGATAGATCATAGAAAGCTCCTTTCGGGGAGTTTCATTCATTATAGCACAGAAAAAACGAAAAGTCAATAGAAAAGGGGCAGGCCGCGCGGGCTTGCCCCTTTGGGATGGAACAGGGAAGGATCAACCCACCTTCAGTACGTCCTCCAGGGCGTAGCACTCCATGAAGGCTGAGCCCGAAATGACGCAGGGGGACTCGGGGAGACGGAGGTCGGTGAGGTGGCCGCACCAAGCAAAGGCGCAGTCCTCGATGACACGGAGGGAGGCGGGGAGGGTCAGCACGCGGAGGGACTTGCAGGCCGAGACGGCGGCGGTGCGGCTGGCGGTGAGGCTCTCGGGGCGGTGGATCTGCTCCAGGGCGGCACAGCCCTCAAAGAGGGCGGGAGCCAGCTCGGTCATGCCCTCGGGGAGCACCACCGAACGCAGGCGGGTGCAGTAGGCGAAGACGGAGCGGCCAAAGGAGGTCAGGCTATGGAGACGGCCGAAGCGCAGGACGGTGAGACGCTCACAGCCCATGAAGGCGCGGTCGCCCACCGAGGAAAGACGGCTCTCGGGGGAGGTGCGGATATCCAGCAGATTCGCGCAGAAGGCGAAGGCGCGGCGGCCGACGGACTCCACCGAGTCGGGCAGGGTGACGGCGCGGAGGAAGGAGCAACCCGAGAAAGCGCGGTCGCCGATGGCTACCACGGTACGGCCCTCGGGATCGGCGGAGGGGATGAGGAGGGAAGCGGTCTCGGAGCCGTGGTAGCCCGTGACGGCGCAGGAGTCCTCGCCGACAGCCTCGTAGGTGAAGAGGTGGGCGTACTCGGCCATGTTGATCTCGCAGGTCATGATGCAGTTGGATTTCGTCATACTCTACCTTCCTTTCGGCGGGAGCGGAGGTTTTTCCGTGCTCCTCGTCACCGTGCCGTACCCTTCGCAGGGTTCCGACGGCGCTTGTGTCGGCACGACGGCGGTGTGTGTCCGTCGGCTCTCTTTTCCTTGTGTCACCATTATACCATACGAAATGTGCACATTGCAATAACAATTTGTAAACAAAAAGAAAACAAACACGAAAAACACTCCAAAAATGGCAGTAAATACGGAACGAAAATAGATTTAATGCGACATAGCTCGACCAAACAAGACCAAAACAGGAAATATCACGACGGCAAAAGCCACACCCCGACGGCCTTCGACGGCATAATTTGCGGGGCAAAACCGCCATGTTCGGTGGTGCTCTCGCTAAAAAAATCTATACAAATTGCCCCAACCCTATTGCAAAAATTCCCGCTATTTGATATAATGAAAAAGGATGGCGAGAGCTGTCCTTCCATGAAGAAAATTATATCCCGTTTTTCAGAGAGGAGAAAAATTATGGATAAGAAGCAAATCATTTCGTCCTTCGCCTCCCCCTCGGTGGAGTACCGCGGCAAGCCCTTCTGGTCCTGGAACGGCGAGCTCCGCGGCGAGGAGCTGGTGCGTCAGGCCCACGTCATGAAGGAGATGGGCCTGGGCGGTTACTTCATGCACTCCCGCGCGGGACTCATCACCGAGTACCTGGGGGATGAGTGGTTCGACCTCATCAACGAGGTAGCCGACGCCGCCGAGGAGGACGGCATGGAGGCCTGGCTCTACGACGAGGACAGATGGCCCTCGGGCTCCGCGGGCGGTAAGGTCACCGTGGACCCCCAGTACCGCATGAAGTCCCTCTACATCTACGAGTCCGCCCCCGATAAGGTGGACTGGAACGACGAGTCCTTCGCCCTGTACGTCGCCAAGCTGGACGGTCTCAACCTCTATACTTATAAGGAGCTGGACACCTCCACGGTGGCTTGTTGCAAGTGCGCCGCCCGCAAGGTCAAGGAAGCCATCGCCGAGCTGACTGATGCCGCCGCGAACGACCCCGGTGAGTGGAAGGCTCTCCGCTTCGCCATCGTGCCCGACGAGCCCAACTCCAACTACAACGGCACCACCTACATCGACACCATGAGCCGCAAGGCCACCGATAAGTTCATCGAGATGACCCACGAGGAGTACGCCAAGCGTTGCGGCGACCGCCTCGGGAGAAGCATCAAGGGCATCTTCACCGACGAGCCCCACCGCGGCCACTGCTTCGACAACCGCCGCGAGCACGACGGTGTCATGTCCTGCGCCACCGCCTGGACCGACGACATCTTCGAGGAGTTCGAGACCCGCTACGGCTTTGCCTGCCGTCCCATCCTCCCCGAGCTGTTCTACCGCAAGAACGGCGAGATCGTAGCCCCCGTCAAGCTCCACTACATCGACCTGGCCAACGCCCTGTTCCTGGAGCGCTTCGCCAAGCCCCTCAACGATTGGTGCAACGATCACGGCATCCAGTTCACAGGTCACGTCCTCCACGAGGACAGCCTCATGAACCAGACGGTTCCCAACGGCTCCCTCATGCGCTTCTACGAGTACATGGGCTACCCCGGCGTGGACGTGCTGACCGAGCATAACCGCTGCTACTGGATCGTCAAGCAGCTGGCCTCCGCCGCCCGTCAGCTGGGTAAGAAGTGGCTGCTCTCGGAGCTGTACGGCTGTACCGGCTGGCAGTTCGACTTCAAGGCCCACAAGGCCGTGGGCGACTGGCAGGCGCTGTTCGGCATCAACCTCCGTTGCCAGCACCTGTCCTGGTACACCATGGAGGGTGAGTCCAAGCGCGACTACCCCGCCTCTATCCTCCATCAGTCTCCTTGGTACAAGGACTACTCCAAGGTCGAGGACTACTTCGCCCGCATGGGTCTGGTCCTCTCCGAGGGTGCGCCCGCCTGCGACGTCCTCTTGCTGAATCCCATCGAGTCGGTGTGGTGCCAGGCCTACGCCGGTTGGGCCCAGTGGATCTCCAACGTCTCCCCCGACGTGGCTCCCTACGAGCGCCGCTACGCCCAGCTCTTCCACTACCTCACCGACCATCAGATCGACTTCGACTACGGCGAGGAGGAGATGATGTCCCGCATGGCCTCTGTTGATACGGTTGACGGCACCCCCATCCTCCGTGTCGGTCAGTCCTCCTACAAGACCGTCATCGTCTCCAATATGCTCACCATCCGTCCCACCACCCTGGCACTCCTGAAGGAGTTCATGGACATCGGCGGTAAAGTCATCTTCTGCGGTGACGCTCCTGCCTACGTCAACGCAGTCAAGTCCGACGAGCCCGCCAAGCTGGCCGAGCAGGGAATCACCATCCCCTACGACGAGGAGGCTCTGGTGGCCGCCGTCCGCGAGAACGCCTGTGAGTTCGTTGCCATCACCAACGGCGAAGGTGAGACCGAGAAGGCCGTGTTCGCCCAGGTCCGCAAGGACTTCGGCGGCGACGGTTACGCCGTGGTGGTGCTGAACACCGATCGGAAACAGCCCAGAGAGGATCTGACCCTGGCTATCAAGGCCCCTGTCGGTTATGCCGTGGAGGAGTGGGATCTGGAGAACGGTACCCGCTACGATGCCTCGGCTATGGCGGGTGAGGCTGGCGGCACCTACTATATCAGCATGGATCTGGAGGCCGCGGGCACCCGTTGTTTCGTCCTCACCAAGACTCCCGATGAGCTTCCCGCCGTCACCGAGTACGAGACGGTAGCATCCGAGACCCTGACGGGCGAGTTCCCCTACGCCGCCCACGAGCCCAACGTCTGCGTTCTTGACTGGTGCAAGTGGCGCTGGAAGGATGGAGAGTGGCACGACGAGGCCGAGGCTCTTTGGACAGATAGACAGATCCGCTCGGATATCGGCATCGAGTGGCGCGGCGGCGGTATGCTCCAGCCCTGGTACGCCAAGCTCAACGATACCAAGAAGTACGGCGAGCTCCAGCTGTCCTATGAGTTCTACATCGACGAGATGCCCGAGTTCGATGTGATCCTGGCGGGTGAGCGCCCCGAGCTGAATCAGTACAAGATCAACGGTGTGGAGCTCCACAACGACGACATCAACGACTTCTGGGTGGACGACTGCTTCAAGAAGATGAAGATCCCCGCAGGCGCCCTCAAGCTCGGAAGAAATGAGGTCACCATCGACGTCACCTTTATGCGCACCACCAACGTGGAGGCCCTGTATCTGGTGGGTGTCTTCGGCGTCAAGGTGGACGGCAAGAAGCGCACCATCGTAGGCACTCCCGGCCTCATCGGCTGTGACAACTACGCCGCCTACGATCTGCCTTTCTACACGGGCAACATGGAGTACATCCTCACCCCCGAGGACTTCGAGAACATCCTGGGCGACGCCGCAAAGAATGCCGACCGCATCGTCCTGACTCCCAAGGAGTTCACGGGCGGTTGCGTCAAGGTCGTGGCCGCGGGCAAGACCACGGTTCTGGGCTGGGATCCCTACGAGGCCGACGTCACCGAGGCCTACAAGAACGGCCTGCCCATCTCGGTCATCGTGGAGGGCGTCCGTACCAACGTCTTCGGCCCTCTCCATGAGGTGGATAAGCCCGCGGGTGCTTGCGGCCCCGGCAACTTCGTCACGGGCGGCTCCGCTTGGACCGACGACTACAGCCTCCTGAAGAGCGGCCTGCGGGGCTTCATCTTCAAGGCACAGAAGAAGGCATAATTCCACCGAACAAGGGATGGGGAGGCCATCGGGTCTCCCTCTCCCCTTATCCTATATAAGTGATTGCAAAATGTCCAAATTGCAGTTTATCAGTATAACAAGATGAGAACCGCCCCCTTCCCCTCATCCGTCACCCGCCGTTTGCGGGTGCCACCTTCCCCCAAGGGAAGGCTCAATGGGGAGACCGCACTTTTTCTATACCAGACAATGCTTTTGGCTTTGTTGCAGAGAAAGTGGGGTATCAGCCGTAAGCCTTCCCTTGGGGGAAGGGGGACCGCGAAGCGGTGGATGAGGGGAAGGGTTCGGTTCTGTTCCTGACCCACCG
>JAFULU010000298.1 GCA_017483125.1 Clostridia bacterium | reverse complement strand
TCTTACACCCACCCGTAAATTTTTCTTACCCCACATCAATTTTGTCAACATCCACAAAAACACCCCCCAACATTTGTTGAATATCGTTTTTTTCAATCTTTTCAAAATACCCCTTGATATGCTATAATAAGTACGGAAAATGAAATATTGCGCGGTTTTTCGGTTTTCCCTCACGGGATGCGGAAAACCCACGGAAAGAAGGATAAGCAAGTGATTCGTAACGACCTCCGTAACGTAGCCATCATCGCCCACGTTGACCACGGTAAGACCACCCTGGTGGACGGTCTTCTCAAGCAGGGCGGCATCTACCGCGAGAACCAGGACACCACCACCCGCGTCATGGACTCGGGAGACCTGGAGAAGGAGCGCGGCATTACCATCCTGGCCAAGAATACCGCCGTCCACTACAAGGACAAGAAGATCAACATCATCGACACCCCCGGCCACGCCGACTTCGGCGGTGAGGTGGAGCGCGTTCTGAAGATGGTCAACGGCGTTATCCTCCTGGTGGACGCCGCCGAGGGCCCCATGCCCCAGACCCGCTTCGTGCTCCAGAAGGCCCTGGCCCTGAACCACCGTGTCATCGTCTGCATCAACACGCTCGACAAGCCAGACGCCCGCCTGGGTGAGGTGGAGGACGAGATCCTGGAGCTGCTCATCGACCTGGACGCCTCCGACGAGCAGCTGGACTCCCCCATGCTCTACTGCTCGGGCCGTGACGGCACCGCTTCCTTCGATCCCGACCACATGGGCGAGGATCTGACCCCCCTCTTTGAGACCATCGTGGACTACATCCCCGCTCCCGAGGGAGACGAGGAGGGCCCCCTCCAGCTGCTGGTCTCCTCCATCGACTACAGCGACTACGTGGGCCGTATCGGCATCGGCCGCATCGAGCGCGGCTCCATCAAGGTGGGCCAGGAGGCTATGATCTGCAACTACCACTCGGGTGCCACCCCCCGCAAGACCAAGATCGTCACCGTCATGCAGATCGACGGTCTGGTGCGCAAGCCCGTGGAGGAGGCCACCATGGGTGACATCGTCTGCTTCTCGGGCGCGGGTGAGATCACCATTGGCGATACCGTCACCGCCATGGACTGCGTGGAGCCTCTGGAGTTCGTCAAGGTCTCCGAGCCTACCCTGGAGATGACCTTCGCGGTCAACGACTCCCCCCTGGCCGGTAAGGAGGGCAAGTTCGTCACCTCCCGCCAGATCCGCGACAGACTCTACCGCGAGCTTCTGAAGGACGTCTCCCTCCGCGTCAGCGACGGCGAGACCACCGACGAGTTCCGCGTGGCAGGCCGCGGTGAGATGCACCTGTCCATCCTCATCGAGACCATGCGCCGCGAGGGCTTCGAGCTGACCTGCTCCAATCCCCGCGTGCTGTACAAGGAGATCGACGGGGTCAAGTGCGAGCCTATGGAGTACGTCACCCTGGACGTCCCCAACGACTACGTGGGCCCCGTGGTGGAGAAGTTGGGCCAGCGCAAGGGCGACCTCATTGAGATGACTCCTCTGGGCTCGGGCAACCGTATGCGCATCGAGTACAAGATCCCCACCCGCTGTCTCTTCGGCTACCGCTCCGAGTTCCTGACCGCCACTCACGGCGAGGGCATCATGAACACCCTGTTTGCGGGCTACGAGCCCCACCGCGGTGAGATCGTCATGCGCTTCACCGGCTCCCTTGTGGCCTCCGAGGCGGGCGAGACCACCCGCTACGGTCTGTACAAGACCCAGGAGCGCGGCCAGATGTTCGTGGGCCCCCAGACCCAGGTCTACGAGGGCATGATCGTGGGCGAGAACCCCAAGAACGACGACATCGCCCTGAACCCCTGCCAGACCAAGCACATGACCGCCGTCCGCTCCACCGGCGCCGACGAGAAGCTGCTCCTGACTCCCCCCAAGGTCTTTACCCTGGAGGAGGCCATCGAGTACATCAACGACGACGAGCTGATCGAGGTCACCCCCAAGTCCATCCGTCTCCGCAAGGTCATTCTGGACACCGAGACCAGAATGAAGGAAATGATGCGGAAGCGCAGAGCACTGCAGGGGAAGTAATACGAATTTCCAATGAATTGTTTGAACCTTATCTGCCCTCTCCGTCACGCCTATGGCGTGCCACCTCCCCCAAGGTGGGAGGCTGAAAGGCTCTCCCTTTGGGAGAGCTCCCGCGAAGCGGGTGAGAGGGTAAAATACGTTCAAGCCGTTAAAAGCAAATTAGCATAAGAGAAATTACCAAACACAAAAACCGCCAAGCCTCATCGGATCGACAGGGCTTGGCGGTTTGCTCATTTGTTCCGTTGGAAGTTCCCAACCAACGGGGTTTGTGGGGACGCGATTTCAGGAAGACGTATATGGCATATCTCTTTTCAGAGGAGATATCGGATAGGGAAGGGAATCACTTTTTGAACAGAGCCTTCAGTCCTCGGGGGCGGTCCTCCTCGCGGGTGGCTCCCAGGAAGGTGTAGCCGCTTTCGGTGATGACCGACTCCAGGCGCGCGTCGGGAATATCCTGCTCGGCGAGGATGACGGTCTCCTTCTTTTTGTGGTTGGAGGCCACCTTTTTGACGGTGAGGTGCTTGCGGACAGCGTCATTGACGTGAGCCTCGCACATTCCGCACATCATGCCGTCAACCTGTACGGTAATGCGGATCATACAGTCACCTCCTCGGCGGGGGGAGCGGTGTCCTCGGGCTTGCTCTCGGGGGTGTCGGCGGGCTTCACCGTATGGGGGTGGCAATGCCCCGCCATGGCGCATCCCGCGCATCCTCCGCAGCAGGAGGATTTCCCCTGCTTTCTGTCGCGGATGAGGGTGTACACCAGCCAACCGAAGAAGGCAATGAGAACAGCGCAGATGAGAATGGTGAAAATATGGTTTTGAAGCCAGATAAGCATGGAAATTTCCTCCTTTCGGGAAATATCTTGATTTTTACTTGATCTTTACGGTCTGGGTCAGTCTCCCCGACTCCTTATAGGGACGGAAGAGCTGGACCAGCATACCGACGGCCAGCAGAGCGGCGATGACCAGCCACAGGATATTGATACCGCCCATGGCACCGGTGAAAAGCAGACCGAACTGGTAGATGATGAGGGAGACGGCGTAGGCGAAGAGACACTGGTAGGCGATGGCGAAGGCGGTCCACTTGCCGTTGTTCATCTCGCGGCGGATGGCGCCCATAGCGGCGAAGCAGGGGGCGCAGAGGAGATTGAAGACCAGGAAGGAGAAGCCGGCCAGCTTGCCCAGTCCCGCGAAGTCGGCCACACCGAAGACGGCGACGACCTCCTCCTTGGCGATCAGGCCCATGAGGGTAGCCACGGCGGCGGTGGGATCCGAGAAGCCCAGGGGAGCGAAGACCCAGCCGACGGCGGTGCCGATGTAGTCCAGAATGCTCATGCCGCCCTCGGGCATCTCCAGGAAGAGCCCGAAGTGACCGTCGGCCACGCCGAAGACGGTGCCCGCCCAGATGATGACGGTGGAGAGCATGATGACGGTGCCCGCCTTCTTGATGAAGGACCAGCCGCGCTCCCACATGGAACGCAGGACGTTGCCGGGAGTGGGCAGATGGTACGCGGGCAGCTCCATGACGAAGGGAGCGGGGGTACCCGAGAAGAGCTTGGTCTTCTTGAGCATGATGCCCGAGACAATGATGGCGGCGATACCGATGAAGTAGCAGAGGGGAGCCACCCACCAAGCATTGCTGAACAGGGTCGCGGCGATCATGGCGATGATGGGGAGCTTGGCGCCGCAGGGAATGAAGGTGGTGGTGATGATGGTCATGCGGCGGTCGTGCTCGTTCTCGATGGTACGGGAGGCCATGATACCGGGAACGCCGCAGCCCGTGCCGATGAGGATCGGGATGAAGGACTTACCCGACAGACCGAACTTGCGGAAGATGCGGTCCAGCACGAAGGCGATACGGGACATATAGCCACAGGCCTCCAGGAAGGCCAGCATGATGAACAGCACCAGGATCTGGGGCACGAAGCCCAGCACGGCACCCACGCCGCCCACGATGCCGTCCAGGATCAGGCTGTTCAGCCATTCGGGGGAATTGGCGGCCACCAGACCCTTCTCCACCAGAACGGGGACACCCACTACCCACACGCCGTAGTCGGCGGGGTCGGGCTCGGCGAAGCCAAAGCCGTGAGCGGTCTCGATGGAGGCGGTGAAGTCGGCACCCGTGGCGGAGGCGGTCAGAGTCTCGAAGGTCTCCTCGTCCTCGTACTCCCAGGTGACGGTGACGTCATCGGAAATTTGCTCGTCAAGGGCGGTCAGAGCGGCCTTGATGCCCTCGGCGTCCTCGGCCTCAACGGCGGTGTTGTAGGCGGAGGTGTCAAGTCCCTGCTCCTCGGCGTAGGCTACGAAATTG
Organism: Clostridia bacterium; assembly: GCA_017483125.1. Taxonomy (GTDB): domain Bacteria; phylum Bacillota; class Clostridia; order Oscillospirales; family CAG-272; genus CAMEON01. The sequence continues at coordinate 12,716 of JAFULU010000298.1, read as the reverse complement.
TCGATGATCTCGGCAGCCCCCGCGTACTCCTCGGCCTGAGCGGTGTAATCCTTGGAACCAATACCGAACAGGTGCCAGCCGTCACCGAACACACCGTCGTTGGCCCAGTCGGTGACGAAGGTGCCCACGGTGGAGACGGATATGTAGTAGACCAGGAACATGATGGCGGCGAAGATGGGCAGGGCGGCGATGCGGTTGGTGACCACCTTGTCGATCTTTTCCGAGGCCGTGAGCTTGCCCACGTGCTTGCGCTGGAAGCAGCCCTTCAGAATGGAGGTGATGTAGTTGTAGCGCTCGTTGATGATGATGGCCTCGGCGTCGTCGTCCAGAAGCCGCTCGGTCTCCTTGATGTCCTCTTCAATGTGGGAGAGAATCGCGGGATCCAGCTTCAGCTCGGAGAGCACCATCTCGTCCCGCTCGAAGATCTTGATGGCGTACCATCTCTGGCGGTCGGCGGGCATACCGTGGACGGCGGCCTCCTCGATGTGGGCCAGGGTGTGCTCCACCTCGCCCGAGAAGATGTGGTGGGGGACGTTGCGGCCGTGCTTGGCGGTCTCAATGGCCAGCTTGACGGCCTCATCCAGGCCCGTCCCCTTCAGGGCCGAGATCTCCACGGCGGGACAGCCCATGCGGTGGGACAGGGCCTCCAGGTCGATCTTGTCCCCCTGCTTGCGGAGGACGTCCACCATGTTGATGGCCATGACCACGGGGATGCCCAGCTCGGTCAGCTGGGTGGTGAGGTAGAGGTTGCGCTCCAGGTTGGTGCCGTCGATGATGTTCAGGATGGCGTCGGGGCACTCCACCACCAGGTAGTTACGGGCGACCACCTCCTCCAGGGTGTAGGGGGAGAGGGAGTAGATGCCGGGGAGGTCAGTGACAATGACGGTCTCGGGGCCCTCGTGGTTCTTGAGCTTGCCCTCCTTCTTCTCCACCGTGACGCCGGGCCAGTTACCCACGAACTGGTTGGAGCCGGTCAGAGCGTTGAAGAGGGTGGTCTTGCCCGTGTTGGGGTTACCCGCCAGGGCGATGCGGATGGTGCTTGCTTCCATAAATAGCTTTCTCCTTGCTACGCGTCACGGGTTAGCCCTTGCTAACCGACGGGCGCAAAATGTTCGGGATTTACCCGAAGATCGAAATGGGGGACGGGGACTGTCTGCCTGCGGGATCACTCCACCTCAATGCGGGCGGCGTCCTCCTTGCGCAGGCTCAGCTCGTAGCCTCGGACGGTGACCTCCAGGGGATCTCCCAGGGGAGCGACCTTGTTGATCTTGATCTCCACACCGCGGGTGATGCCCATGTCCATGATGCGGCGGCGGACGGCTCCCTCGCCGTGGACCTTGACCACGCGGGCGGTGCCTCCGATCTTGGTTTCGCGTAACGTTTTCATATGTTGACCTCCGTGCGGCGACAGATGTGAGTTAGCCGCCGCTAACTGCCTTAATTATACTCACGGAGCGTTGATTTGTCAAGTGGAATTTGGAAATTTTTCTAATTTTGTGAGATTGGATATTTTCTTGCGTGGGGTGAGAGGCGGCGTGCGCTTTTTGCACAAGGGTGGGGTGAAAATGGGGCGACGGATGAGGGGTAGACATTCAATGATCAGTCCGACAAACCCGGATTTGCCCTCCTCAACCGCAGTTTGCCACCGCACTCCATAAAAATCCCCCCAAAAACCTTCCCAAATACGAAAAACCCTCTTGATTGTTGGCTTTTTTGGTGGTATAATAATAGAAAGAATCACACGCAACCCATGCGGAGGTACATACACATGAAAATTACCGAGCTTCTGGCCCGCGACGGCCTGTCCCTCTCCTTTGAGGTGTTCCCCCCCAAGACCGATACCGCCTTTGAATCGGTGAAGGCCGCCACCGAGGAGATCGCCGACCTCCACCCCGCCTTTATCAGCGTCACCTACGGCGCGGGAGGCGGCACCAGCCAGTACACCTTGGAGATCGCCAAGACCATCAAGGAAGCCCACGGCGTGCCCACCCTCGCCCACCTCACCTGCGTCTCCTCCACCCGCGAGACAGTACGCGCCCGCATCGCCGACATGAAGGCCGCGGGCATTGAGAACGTCATGGCCCTTCGCGGTGACATCCCCGCCGATATGCAGGGGATGGATCGGTCGAATTGGCCGTATCGGTATGCCGTTGACCTTGTCCGTGAACTCAAAGAGTCCGGCGCGGACTTCTGCATCGGCGGGGCCTGCTACCCCGAGGTGCACCCCGAATCTCCCCACCAGAAGGAGGACATCCGCTACCTGAAGGAAAAGGTGGACGCGGGGGTGGAGTTCCTCACCACCCAGATGTTCTTCGACAACAACCTCCTGTACAACTTCCTCTACAAGATCCGCGAGGCGGGGATCACGGTCCCCGTGGTGCCGGGGATCATGCCCATCACGGCAGGGAACCAGGTGGCCCGCGCCATCCAGCTGTCGGGGTCCTTCATGCCCCGCCGCTTCGTGTCCCTGGTGGACAAGTTCGGGTCGAATCCTGCCGCCATGAAGCAGGCGGGCATCGCGTATGCCACCGATCAGATCATTGATCTGTATGCTAACGGAATCAAGAACGTCCACGTGTACACCATGAATAAGCCCGACGTGGCGAGGAAGATTCTGGAGAATCTTTCGGAGATTCTGGGATGAAGGAAACGAACCGAACGAAATGGTACGGAAAAATCCTCGCCGTGCTACTGGTCGTGGTGTTCTTTCCCATCACCATTCTGCTCCTCCTGATCGCCGCTCCCTTCCTCATCCGCGGATTCCGCACAGTAAAAAAGGAATACTACAAATCCCCCTACTATGCGGATTTCAAGAAAAAGTACACCTCGGGCATCACGACCGATCCCGTCTACCGCCTCTACAACGGTGCGGCGGCGCGGAATTTGCCCCTTCGGTTTCCCGATGACGTGGATGACAAAATCGACGGCCTTTCCTACTTCTTCTACGGGGATACGGTGTACCTGCTCCCGAATTTCGAGCAGATGGGGCTATCCGAGGACGGCCGCGCCGTGTGGCAGGTCAACTGCGACGGGGATTGGGTGGACTTTGGCGAGGACTACGCCGCTACGCGGGTACAGGCTATGTATCCGGAGCATACCGTCAAGTTTCTGGTGGAGCGGAGCATGATCACCGTCTGCGACCTCACAGTCACCCCGCCCCCTGCCTGTGTGCTCGTGACCCAAAGCTACGAGACCGCCTTTGAAAATGAGGACTCTGCCCTGAAAATGCGCATTCCCCAAAACGCGGAGGATCTGTACGGCATGATGTGCGCCACCCCCGATCTCTGCGGGGAGTTCGAGCTGACCGAGGATGGGCAGGGCATCCGCTGGCGTATCCGCGCGGATATCCAGATCACGCTGGGCGTGGATCTCCGAGACTGTTACATCGGCGTGGATAAGCTCCTGTTCGGCAAGATCGAGAGCGGGATCACCCACTGGCACCCCACCGTCTACGAGATCTACAATGAGGTCCGCGAGATCGGCCTGCGGGGTCACGTCCTCGTCCTTCGCCAGGGAGCGGGAAGCGGCGCGGTGCTGTACAGCGGAAAGAAAGAGGACTGTCCCTATAAGCCCGACAAGAAGGTCCTTTTCGGGAAATACTACTACATCGAAGCGAAATAAATCACAGCCAAGAAAGGCACACTATGGATTTCCGTACCTATCTGAAAGATCATCTCACCATCCTCGACGGCGGCATGGGCACCCTCCTGCAAAAGGCGGGTCTTGCCCCCGGGGAGCTCCCCGAGCGGTGGAACCTCACCCACGCTGAGGAGGTCACCGCCATCCACCGCGCCTACTTCGACGCGGGGAGTAATGTGGTCAACACCAACACCTTCGGGGCGAACATCCTCAAGTTTTCCACAGGTGAGCTGGACGACATTGTCCGCGCCGCCGTGGAGAACGCCCGCAACGCCGCCGCGCAGTCGGCAGGGGCGCAGGAAAAGTTCGTCGCGCTGGATATCGGCCCCACGGGCAAGCTCCTGAAGCCCCTGGGGGACTTCGACTTCGAGGACGCCGTGACCGTCTTTGCCGAGACGGTGAGGATGGGCGTGAAGTACGGTGTCGATCTCATCATGATCGAGACCATGAACGACAGCTACGAGACCAAGGCCGCCCTGCTGGCCGCCAAAGAGCATAGCGACCTCCCCGTGCTGGTGTCCTGCGCCTTCGGGGAGGACGGCAAGCTCATGACGGGTGCCTCCCCCGCCGCCATGGTGGCTCTGCTGGAGGGCATGGGTGCTGATGCCATCGGTGTCAACTGCTCTCTGGGCCCCAAGGCTCTGGCCCCCGTGGTCAGGGAGTACCTGCGCCTGTCCTCCGTCCCCGTCCTGCTCAAGCCCAACGCGGGACTGCCCACCGTGGTAGACGGCGAGACGGTCTACAATGTGGCTCCCCACGAGTTCGCCAAGGAAGTGGCCGCCCTCATTCACGACGGTGTCCGTGTGGCGGGCGGCTGTTGCGGGACCACCCCCGCCTATATCGCCGCTCTCACCGCCGAGATCCAGTCCATGGGGCTCATCGCCGCCCCCATTACCCCCAAGCACGATACCGTGGTGTCCTCCTACACCCACGCCGTGACCTTCGGTGATGACCCCGCCCTCATCGGCGAGCGCATCAACCCCACGGGCAAGAAGCGCTTCAAGCAGGCTCTTCTGGAGCACGATATCGGCTACATCCTCTCGGAGGGCATCCGCCAGGAGGAGGCGGGGGCGGACATTCTGGACGTCAACGTAGGCCTCCCCGAGATCGACGAGGTTGAGCTGCTCACCGAGGCGGTCTGCGAGCTCCAGGCCGTCACCGACCTCCCTTTGCAGATCGACACCTCAAACCCCGTGGCCATGGAGGCCGCTCTGCGCCGCTACAACGGCAAGGCCATGATCAACTCGGTCAACGGAAAGGAAGAATCCCTGAAGGCCGTCCTGCCTCTCGTCAAGAAGTACGGCGGCGTGGTGGTGGCCCTCACCCTGGACGAATCGGGCATCCCCGACACCGCCGAGGGACGGGTGCGGATCGCCCGCCGCATCCTGGAGGCCGCCGAGAGCTATGGCATTGATAAAAAGGACGTCATCTTCGACACCCTGGCCATGACGGTCAGCGCGTCCCCCAACGCCGCCAACGTGACGCTGGAGGCCCTTTCCCGTATCCGCCGCGAGCTGGGCTGTCATACCTCTCTGGGTGTATCCAACATCTCCTTCGGTCTCCCCGCCCGCGATGCCATCAACGGTACCTTCTTCGCTATGGCCCTGACCGCGGGGCTGTCGGCGGCCATCATGAACCCCCACTCCCCCGACATGATGCGCACCTACCACACCTACCGCGCCCTGCGGGGTCTGGACGAGAGCTTCGCGGGCTACATCCGCTACGCCGAGACCCTCCCCACCCAGACGGCGGTGCAGGGAACTTCCGCTTTTGTGGGTAGTGCCGCCAAAAAGACCGTAAACGAGGGCAGTACCCCTCTCCAGAAGGCCATCATCAAGGGCCTGAAGGAGCAGTCCGCGACTCTCACCGCCGAGCTGCTGGCCGCTACCCCCGCCCTCACCGTGGTGCAGTCCGAGATCATTCCCGCGCTGGATATCGTGGGTCGGGGCTTTGAGAAAAAGACCACCTACCTCCCCCAGCTCCTCATGGCCGCCGAGGCCGCCAAGGCCGCCTTTGAGGTCATCAAGTCCACTATGACGGTGGAAGCCACCGAATCCACCGAGCAGAAAATGCCTATCGTCCTGGCCACCGTCAAGGGGGATATCCACGACATCGGCAAGAATATCGTAAGGCTTTTGCTGGAGAACTATGGCTATCCCGTTACCGATCTGGGGCGGGACGTGCTCCCCGAGGCCGTGGTGGAGGCCGCTGTGAGGCTTCATGCCCCGCTGGTGGGTCTGTCCGCTCTCATGACCACCACCGTTCCCGCTATGGAGGAGACCATAAAGGCCCTCCGCAAGGATGCCCCTTGGTGTAAGATCGTGGTGGGCGGTGCCGTCCTGACTCCCGACTACGCCGCCGAGATCGGCGCGGACAGATACGCCGCCGACGCCATGGAGACGGTGCGCTACGCCGAGGAAATATCCCAAAAGCTGTCATGAGTTCATAGCCGCGCCCTTCCGAGCAGAGGGGCGCGGCCTTTTTTATGCGAGGGAGACAAGTGAGGCTTGGGAGAGGACCAAACAGCCCTAAATCCGCGTTGCATATGGGAAAAACAGGACAATGTGAACTTTTTTAAGAAAACCTATTGCAAAAAATCGGTCTATCTGTTATAATAAGTAGAATACAAAATGCCGTAGTAGGCCCTATGCCCGAAAGGAGTCTTGTATGAATACCTGCTTCATCCGCAACGCGCGGATCTACCATACCGTGTCCCGCAGCTTCTCTGTCGGGGCTGTTCTGGTGGAGAACGGCCGCATTACCGCTCTGTTCACCGAGGACATCACCCCGCCCGCGGGGATTCCCGTATACGATGCTGAAGGCCGCCGTGTCATCCCCGGTCTGGTGGACGTCCACACCCACGGCCGTGCGGGAGGGGATTTCGGCACCGCCGATTCCGCCCTTATGACGGTCATGGCCAAGTCCTATCTGGACAGCGGTGTCACCACCGTCATGCCTACCCTGGCCTCCGCGCCTCTCTCCGAGCTGGAGACCTCCATCGACCGCATCAATACTCTCCGCGCCGAGGCCGCCGCCTCCGAGGGCGAGCTCCCGAACATCGCGGGAACCCATCTGGAGGGTCGTTACCTCAACGTCAAGCGCCGCGGTGCCCATGCCGCCGACCTTCTGGTGAAGCCCGACCCCGCCGAGGTAGAGGGACTGCTCTGCCGCATGGAGGGTGCCCGTCACGTTTCCGCCGCTCTGGAGCTGGATGACGGAGACTTCCTCCGCCGCGCTCTGGAGCTGGGGGCGACCCTGTCTCTGGGTCACACCGACGCCGACTTTGAGACCGCCTCGGCGCTGTTTTCCAAGGGTGTCACCGCTCTGACCCATACCTTCAACGCCATGCCTCCCCTCCATCACCGCGACGGCGGTGTGGTGGCCGCGGGGCTGACCTCGGATACCGCCCTCTGCGAGATGATCTGCGACGGCTTCCACATCGCGCCCCATATGGTCAAGCTTGCCTACCGCCTGGCGGGTGAGCGGTTGGTGCTCATCACCGACTCCATGGAGGCCACGGGCTGTGCCGACGGCGAGTACCGCATAGCGGGCAACCCCGTCACCGTCAAGGACGGCAAGGCCCGTACCCACGACGGCGCCATCGCGGGCAGTACCCTCTCCATGTGGGAGGCGGTCCGCAACCTGCGGGATTTCGCGGGAACCACCCTGGAAAACGCCATTTACGCCGCCACCATGGCCCCCGCCCGGGAGATCGGGCTGGAGGGTGAGATCGGCTCCATCGAGGCAGGCAAGCGCGCCGACCTTCTGGTGTTGGACGACGGCGACGCCATTCACCGCGTCATGTGCGGCGGTTATTGGCACGAATCATCTCACAAAAACCAATTCATCTGACAGAAAGGAGACCCGCCATGGATGCGACGACCCATGAGCCGATCGCGGTGACAGAAGCCGCGGTAACGGAACAGAAGCTCAGCCCGTGGCGTCGGGCAGGCGAAATACAACGCAGTGCCCGAGCGGTTCTGGGAGGCCACAGCGGCGGGATCAGCCACCGCTTGCTCCTGACCCTGTCGGTCATAACCGTTCTGACGGTATCCATCGCGCTGTATACGGCGGTGGCCTGTCTGGCAACGGCGGGCTATCTGGTCTTCGGAGAGGACGTTTTGTGGGTGGACGTCGTGTCCAACATCCTGCTGGTGGCTCTCGGTTTGACCCTGGCTCTGCCTCTGGCTGTGTCGGTCGGACGGCTGGCCTCCCTCATGGCCGCCCCCGACGGCGAGGTGCTCCGCGGCATGGCAGTGTCGGTTCCGACCCCTGCTCTCACCGAGCTCTTCTACCCCTTCACCTCTCTCCGCGCCTACGGACGCACCATGGCCGTGGGGATGGAGGGCCTGGCCTTCCTGCTCTGCGGGATCGGCGTGCCCATTCTGGCGGGACGGCTGGTATGGCTGTCCATCCAAACGGCGGGTATGGCCCCCTGGCTCCGCGCCCTCATCATGACGGGGATGGTACTCCTCGGCATAGGCTGGGGCTTCGGGATCCTGCTTCTGTCGGGGTGGCGTATGGGCTTTGGCTACTTCGTGTTCGTGCACAGGGAGCTGTCTCTCGGTGACGCCAACCGCTACTTCCGCGCCCACAATCGCCCCTTGATCCCCGTTCTTTGCCTGCGGTTGAGGCTCTTGGGCCTGTACGCCCTGTCGGTGCCGGGGATTTGCGTTCCCCTCGTATTCCACTCGATTCCCTTGGGGCTCTGCTCTTCGGCTGTCTTCGGTCGGGACCTGACAGAGCGGTGACCCACGGCATCCCCTTATTCCGAACATTCATCATGATCCATATATATCCGTTGGGAGGGTACCCTCATGAAATCTCCTGAAACTGAAAATAGATCCGCCGTCAACCAGACCGCGGAGACCGAAGGCACCTCGGTATGCCAAGAGAAGCGCCGCTCCGGATTCTACGTCAACCGCCGCTTCCTTTTGGGTGTCATTGACATCCTGTGCTTCTGCGCGGCTTACATGGTCAACGCCCTGTTCCACTCCATTGCGCTGGAAAAGGATCTGGACTTCTGGCTGGACCGCTGGGCAAATCTGCTGGTGCTCCTGTTCTTCGTGATGGTGAGCCGTATCGTGGCGAAGGTCTACCGCAATATCTGGCGTTATCCCAACGTTCGCGCCTATCTGACGCTGGTGATCTCGGATATGTGCAGCGGCGGTCTGGCCTACCTGCTGACCTACGTGCTGTCCCATCAGGGCGGCTCGATCTTCCGACACGTGTACATTGACTTCTGGCAGACCTTCTGCGTGCTGGCCCTCTTCAACCTGGGTACCCTGATTTTGCGGTTTGGCTACCAGCTGATGCACCAGACCCGCCATAAGGGAGAGCGCATCCGTGGAACAGTCGGCGACATGAATAAGATCGGTATCGCCATTGTGGGCGCGGGACAGGTGGGATGCCATCTGGCTGAGGAGCTTCGCAGTAACCCCTCCTCCCGCTACAAGCCCGTCTGCTTCATCGACCACAGCAAGGACAAGATCGGTATGCGGGTGGCGGATCTCAAGGTCTACGGCGAGGATGAGTTTGTTCTGGACAGATTGGCCTCCCTGCCCATTCAGGAGGTCTTCCTGGCCATTACGGATATTTCCCCCGAGGAGACCCAACGGTTGATCAAGTTCTACGGTGAGGCTGGCTACAAGGTCAAGGCCTACGATTTCCCCACCCGTGACGTCATGAACACAGAGGGCGAAGGGAATGCCCGCCGTATGGTCCGAGAATTTCAGATCGAGGATCTTCTGGGCCGTGAGTCGCTGGCTAACAAGATCAATCTCGAGGAGCTGAAGAGCTACTACGCGGGTAAGGTGGTTCTGGTGACGGGCGGCGGCGGCTCCATCGGCTCCGAGCTGTGCCGTCAGATCGCCTCCATGCACCCCGCCAAGCTGATCATTCTGGATATTTACGAGAACAACGCCTATGAGATCCAGCAGGAGCTGATCCGTAAGTACGGGGCCTCTCTGGACCTCTGCGTGGAGATCGCCTCGGTGCGGGACGTGGCCCGTATGGACTGCGTATTCAACCACTACCGTCCCCAGATCGTCTTTCATGCCGCCGCCCATAAGCACGTGCCTCTCATGGAGCACAGCAGCTGCGAGGCCATCAAGAACAACGTCATGGGTACCTACAATACCGCCAACATGGCCGAGAAGTACGGCGCGGAGCGTTTCGTGCTGATCTCCACCGATAAGGCGGTCAATCCCACCAACGTCATGGGTGCCTCCAAGCGTATGTGCGAGATGGTGGTGCTCTCCCGCCGCGACAGTAAGACCGAGTTCACCGCCGTGCGCTTCGGTAACGTCCTGGGCTCCAACGGCTCGGTCATTCCCCTGTTCCGCGCCCAGATCGAGCGGGGCGGCCCCGTGACGGTGACCGATAAGCGCATCATCCGTTACTTCATGACCATTCCCGAGGCCAGCCGGTTGGTCATGATGGCAGGTTCCATGGCCAAGGACGGTGAGCTGTTCGTGCTGGATATGGGTAAGCAGATACACATCATCAATCTGGCCGAGAGTATGATCCGCATGATGGGCTACGTGCCCTACAAGGACATTGACATCGTGGAGATCGGTCTGCGCCCCGGTGAGAAGCTCTACGAGGAGCTGCTGATCGATCGGGATAATCTGAAAAAGACCTCCAACGATCTCATTTTTATTGAGAACGATGCTCCTCCCACCCGCGAGGAGGTGGAGGAGAAGCTCCGTATCCTCTGCGACGCCGTGAAGGCCGCCGAATGTGAGATCGCCGCTCCCTCCATCAAGGAGGCTATGAAGCGAGTGGTTCCCACCTTCAAGGATCCCGAGGAGGTCAACCGCAAGGCCACCGAGACCCGCGAGGTGAAGGAGGCCAACGGCGGCACCGAGACCGCCAAGGAGACGGCGGGAGTGAAGTGATCCTCCGTGCTCCGCTACATAAAAATCATCCTACCGTGAAAGCAGTAGGATGATTTTTTGCTTATGGAAATTACTCCCGGATCCGTCTCGCGGGCTTGTGGGACTTCACCGAATGGACCATGCCCACCAGAATGTAGGTAGCCAGCACCGAGGAGCCGCCGCAGGAGAGGAAGGGCAGGGTGATGCCCACCACGGGAAGAATGGCCAGACACATACCCACGTTCTCCAGGGTCTGGGCGATGAGGACCCCCGCTACCCCCACCGAAATGAGCATACCGTAATCGTGGCTGGATTGCCGCCCGATCCACAGCACCCTCATGATCAGAACCGCCAGGGTGACAATGACCAGCATACCGCCGATAAAGCCGAACTTTTCGCAGACCGTGGCCAGAATGAAGTCGGTGTGGGAGGCGGTCAGCTCCTCGTAGTCACCGCCGTTGTGCCAGCCCACCCCGAAAAGGCCGCCGTTTTCGATGCATTGCTTGGAGAGGAGGGGCTGCCAGCCCTTGTCCTTGGGGTCCAGGGCGGGGTTGAAGCCCACCACAATGCGGTCCTGCTGGTAGGAGGCCAGAAGATCCCACAGGAAGGGGAAGGCCACCGCAACGGCACCTCCCACCCCCGCGAAGTAGCCCCAGTGGAGTCCCGCCCCGAAGAGCATGACCAGCACCAGCGCCATGTAGACCAAGGCCACGCCAAGGTCACCCGAGGCAAGGATCAGACCCACGATGAGCAGGGCGTGGAGGCAGAGGCCCAGGAGGGTGCGGGGCTTGTTGATGGTGCCCCCCACCGTGTGGAGGTGCTTGGCGAAGGTGCATATGAAGGTGATCTTGACGAACTCCGAGGGCTGGATGGCGATGCCCACGACGGGGATGGTGAGCCAGCTCTTGCCCGCCGTCTCCATGGCCGCGCCCGTATCCCCCGCCACGAGGGTCAACCCCAGGATCCCCGCCGAAAAGATCAGGAGGGGGAGCCAGAGGCGGTCCAGAATGAGGTGGTAGTCCAGATTGGCCACGATAAAGGTGAGGAGAATACCCACCACGGTCATGGCGAACTGCATCTTCAGCTTGCTCATGCCGAAGTTGTCCACCGCGCCGTAGACCGTGACCAGACTGACCGTGGAGAGGACGGTGGTGCAGAGCAGGAGCACCCAGTCCACGCGGTGGATGGCGTCGAGGAAAAATAATTTGATCTTTTCCACCATGACGGTGCTCCTTTCTTTGAAATTCAAATTTGGGTTTATCGGTGGACACATTATTGTTGTAGGGCGGGGGCTTGCTCCCGCCGAAAAGCCCTCTCACCCGCTTCGCGGGAGCTCTCCCAGAGGGAGAGCCTTTGGAAAACGCTTATCGGGAAATGGTTTCTCTCAAACCATGGCGAGAAAGGCTCCCCCTTTGGGGGAGCTCCCGCCACAGGCGGGTGAGAGGGCAACACCCACGGGTCAGCACAAACAAACAGACCGCCAAACCGCAATTTATCAAAAGGGAGAGCGGCTGCCCTCCCTTTTTTACAGTCTCAATTAATACTGACGGCCCCAGACGACCAGGTGCTTGGCGGGCTTGCCGCAGCAGGCGCAAACGTCGGAGGGCTTCTCGTGCTCGCCGAAGGGGATGCAGCGGGACTTCACGCCGCCGGTCTCGTCCTTGATCTGCTCCTCGCAGGCGGTCTCACCGCACCACATGGCCTTGATGTAGCCGGGCTTGGTGGCGGCGATCTCCAAAAACTCCTCGTGGTTGTGGGCGATATGGGTCTTCTCGGCCAGGTTCTTCTCGCAACGGGCCACCAGCTCGTTGTGCACCTGATCCAGCATAGCCTTGACCTCGGCCTCGATGTTGTCCAAAGACACGAAGCTCTTCTCGCGGGTCACGCGGCTGACCAGCACGCAGGAGTTGTTGGCGATATCGCGGGGACCGATCTCCAGGCGCACAGGCACGCCCTTCATCTCGTACTGGCTGAACTTCCAGCCGGCGGAGTTGTCGCTGTCGTCCAGCTTCACACGGATGCCCGCGGCGGCCAGACGGTCCTTCAGGGCGTTGGCATTCTCCAACACACCCTCCTTGTGCTGGGCGGCGGGGATGATGACCACCTGGATGGGGGCGATGCGGGGAGGCAGGATGAGACCGTTGTCGTCACCGTGGGCCATGATGATGGCACCGATCATACGGGTGGACACGCCCCAGG
>JAFULU010000297.1 GCA_017483125.1 Clostridia bacterium | reverse complement strand
CCCATTTTCGCAAGAGAAAACCGAAAAAACTTGCATTTTCCCGCAAAATGTGCTACAATAAAGCCATCAAACCCAAAGGAGGCCCCCATGCGTCCCGACTACACCCTCTCCGACCGCGATTTCATCAATCCCGATACCCTCGACCTCTACTGCAACACCAACGCCCATCTGCTGACCGCACCCCCCACCGCCTTCGTGCTGGAGCTTCCCGGTCTGGGCGGCGGCTCCTGTCTGGGCGGGTGCATGGACATCGCCCCCTATAACGGCCCCCTGTCGGGCGCGCTCGCCGAGAAGGGCATCCTCCAGGCCTACGTTTTCCCCGGCCCCTGGAGCTGGATGAACCGCGGGGCCGTCCGCATGGTCAACGCTCTTGTGGATGCCATCCGCGAGAAGTACGGCCTCACCGAAAAAGCTCCCTGGGCGGTCATGGGCGGCAGTATGGGCGGTACGGGTGCCCTCCTCTACGCCGCCTCCCACAGCGGTGACCCCGCCTACACCCCCACCGCCTGCCTGGCCCACTGCCCCTGTGTGGACGCCTTGGATCGGGTGTACTGCGCCCCCGACGTCCCCCGCTCCCTCTTCCGCGCCGTGGCCGACTACGAAATGCCCATCGCCGAGGCATTGAAGACCCTCTCTCCCGTCTGCCGCGTGGAGGATCTGCCCTATATTCCTTACCATATCGTCAACGACCTCTCCGACGAGCTGTTCCCTCCCGAGCAGATGGACGCCTACGTGGAGACTCTGCGGGAGAAGGGCCACACCGTCACCTACCACCGCCTGCCAAACTGTCGCCATGGGGAGCTGACGGGGGAGGAGTGGGAGGTCATTCGGGAGTTTTTGCTGGGTCACTTGGTAAAATAAAAACACCCGCCCGAGAAAATCTCGAAAAGGTGTTGACAAAACGGGAATATTCCTGTATAATAAAGGCGTAGGGGCTACCGATGACGGTTGCTACCTCCCTTTAGTTAAAAAGATAACCGTTCAGTTTGGTAGACAGGCGGTTATCTTTTTTTACTGTTTAAGTAAGAAAGAATGACAAATGCCAAGGTAATCAGTTCTATCAGCAGATAGATCAGTTCACTCCACGTCACAAAGTCCATTCCATCACCTCCCTCCATGCATGCATAAAGAGAGGAAAAGATATTTTTACACTCCCTTTATCCATATGACAGAGGAAGCAACCGCCACCCGCACTCTTTCGAGCAGGCAGACCCTACGGGAACCGAAGTTCCGCCTATATAATAACATAGGAAGGGAAGTTTGTCAAGCCCCGTTCGGAAAGGGCCTTTCGGGCTTCCCAAAAAATTTTTGAAAAACTTTTCAAAAACCTCTTGACAAAAACACCGAAATGGTGTATAATCAAATCACACCAAAACGGTGGCAATTAAAACCCGAAAGGAAAGGCCGACCATGAAGATCACACAGGAAGCGGATTACGCCCTGCGCATGATGTGCCTTCTGACCAAGGAGACCGCCAAGGGAAACACCCCCGTGGGCGCGGCGACTCTGGCCGAGGGCGTGGCCGTCCCCACTCGGTTCGGTCTCAAGATCCTGAGCAAGCTGTCCCAGGCCGAGCTGGTCAAGACCAGCCGGGGAGCCACGGGAGGCTACAGCCTGAACGTGGACCCCAAGACCCTGACGGTCCGACGGGTCATCGAGGCCATCGACGGGCCTATCGAGATCAATCGGTGCCTGTCGGATGCCCACCAATGTCTCAACAACCCCAACAAAGACTGCTGTCGATTGCACCACGTCTTCGAGGAGCTGAACCGCCACATCACCGAACGGCTGGATCGGCTCACGGTAGCCACGGTGGTGGACGAGGGAGTGGGGCTGGGAGACCTTTTGGACATCATACAGTAGAGCGCGTACCCCAACACAAAGTAACTTTTGGGCGAAAAGCCCGCAACAAAATTCAAAAATCAAATTTCAGGAGGAATTACAACATGAAAAAGTGGAGATGCAAGGTTTGCGGTGAGATCATCGAGAGCGAGAACTACCCCGAGCAGTGCCCCAGATGCAAGGTCAAGGGCGAGGACAAGTTTGAAGAGGTCGTCGACAACAAGATGACCTGGGCCGCCGAGCACGTGGTCGGCGTGGCCAAGGGCGCGCCCGACGCCATCATCGAGGGCCTGCGCGCCAACTTCGAGGGCGAGTGCTCCGAGGTCGGTATGTACCTGGCTATGGCCCGCGTGGCCGCCCGCGAGGGTTACCCCGAGATCGCCCTGTACTGGGAGAAGGCCGCCTTTGAGGAGGCCGAGCACGCCGCTAAGTTCGCCGAGCTGCTGGGTGAGTGCCTGACCGACTCCACCAAGAAGAACCTGGAGATGCGCGTGGCCGCCGAGAACGGTGCCACCGCCGGTAAGTTCGAGCTGGCCAAGATGGCCAAGGAGCTGAACCTGGACGCCATCCACGACACCGTCCACGAGATGGCCCGCGATGAGGCCCGCCACGGCAAGGCTTTCGCAGGTCTTCTGGAGAGATATTTCGGCTAATTTCATCAGTCGCTCCGACTGACCGGTCCCTCGGCCGGTTGGAGCGATCCTTGTGAACGATACCCCATCAACACAGAATCGAAAGGGAGACTGTCATGAACGACAAGATCAAGGCTCTGCTCAACCAGCAGATCAATAAGGAGCTGTACAGCGCCTACCTCTACGTGGACATCGCTAACTACTACGACGAGCTGGATCTGGACGGCTATGCCAACTACTACATGATCCAGGCCCAGGAGGAGCGCGACCATGCTCTGCTCTTCCTGAAATATATGCAGAACAATGGCTTGAAGGTGACCCTGGAGGCCATCGACAAGCCCGACAAGACCTACGGCTCCATCCTGGATCCCCTGGAGGCTGCCGCCGAGCACGAGCGCTACGTCACCTCGCTCATCAACGCCATCTACCACGAGTGCTACGAGGACAGAGACTACCGCACCATGAAGTTCCTCGACTGGTTCGTGGACGAGCAGATGGAGGAGGAGGACAACGCCGACTCCATGATCAGCCGCTACAAGCTCTTCGGAAGCGATCCCAAGGGCCTGTACGCTCTGGATCAGGAGTACGCCGGCCGGATCTACAATCCCCCCAGCCTGGTCCTGTAAATTCCATCCACCATGTCTGCCCGCGCGGAATAAAACCCTTCCGTGAAGGGAAGCATATAAACAAATTCATCAATACGGAGGATCATCCCATGAAATACGTTTGCCCCTGCGGTTACGAGTACGACCCCGCCGTCGGCGATCCCGACAACGGCATTGAGCCCGGCACCCCCTTTGAGGACCTGCCCGAGGATTTCGAGTGCCCCGTCTGCGGACTGGGTAAGGACGCTTTTGAGAAGGAAGAGTGAGCCGACTCACAGCGCGCCATAGGTTTTCATTTCTTTTCCTTTCATAAATACCCATCAGAAAGGGAGCTCGCAGAGTGGAGCTCCCTTTTTGACGTAAAATGAGAGGGGCAATCGCCCCCCTCAATGGGTATCAGATTCAGTCATCCTTCCGCTTCCGCGCCACGGCGAACACGCCAAGGCTCAGCAGAGAGATCATCACCATGCCGCCCGCGACGGCAGACCCACAGCCCGTGTCGGCGGGGTCGGTCTCGGTGGCTCCCTCGGCAGTGGTATCCGTGGGGGTGGCGGGTTCAGTCTCGTCAGGCTTATCCGTGACCTTTTCGGTCTCGGACTCCGTGGGAGCGGCCTCGGTGGTCACCTCCTCGGTGGGGGTGTCGGTGGGTTCTTCGGTAGGAGTTTCGGTGGGAACCTCGGTCGGCTCTTCGGTAGGAGCCTCGGTAGGCTCCTCAGTGGGTGCTTCGGTAGGCGCCTCGGTAGGAGCTTCTGTGGGTTCCTCGGTGGGAGTCTCAGTAGGCTCTTCGGTAAGCTCCTCGGTCTCGGGCTCGGTGACGCTGCTTGCGCCGATGAACTCAATGGTATTGATCATACATCTGGTCGATCCCGACACGGTGGCCACCGTGACCGTCTTGGTCTTGGAGGTGTCGATGACCAGAGGGGTGTACGCGCCGTCATTGGAGGCGGTCTCCAGGCCGTAGCGGGTGCCGTTGACCGTGACGGCGCTCTTGTTGGCCTTGTACTGGGCGGCGTGGATCACCACCTCGTTCACGTCCTCGGGGACGGTGAAGCTGAAGGAGCCCGTGGCCTTGTTGGAGCCCAGCTTGAGGCAGGAGTTGCCCTTGGCGTCACGGGCCCCTCCGTAGAGCTTGTTGGGGCTTGTCAGGGTCAGGGTGTAGCCCCCGTCGGTGTAGGACTTGGTGCCGGTGATCTCGGTGCCGTCGTTGTGGGAAGCGCCGCCGTTGTCACCGAAGGTGAAGGTGGCCACGGTGTCGGTGGGGCCTGCGGGGGCATCGGTCTCGGGCTCGTCGGGGTCAGCGGGATTCGTCTCGGTCTCGGGGGGATAGGTGGGGATCTCGCCGTCCATGGCCGAGCCGGAGGGAGTAATCATGTCCTCGGGGACCTCGCGGCCGAACATGAGCCAGGCCAGCTCGGGGTAGTCGAT
>JAFULU010000296.1 GCA_017483125.1 Clostridia bacterium | reverse complement strand
TATACGGATAAAGGGAATGATTTACTCCGGCGCTACGGCGCGGCGGATGGCCTCCAGCTCCTCGGTGAGGGCGGGGGGAATTGTCTCGGAGGCGGCGCGGCAGAGGGCCAGGGCGGTCTCGGCGCGGGTCTCGGCCTCGGTGAGGCGGCGGCGCAGACCCAGCTTTTCCTCGTAGAAGAAGAGCTCCTGCTCGGTCTTCTTGATGCTGTCCCGCACGGCCTGGCGGGTGATGCCCATCTGCTCGGCGATCTCGGAGAGGGAGAGGTCGTCGTTGTAGTAGAGATCCATAATGTCCCGACGGCGCTCGGGGAGGATCTCGCCGTAGAAATCCAGCAGGTAACCGATCTCCAGATTCTTCTCAAACATAGAAACCCTCCTGCCGTGACGGGTGTAAAGTAATTTGCTTTACAGATTATACCACAAGCAGGAGGGTTTGTCAAGGGGTTTTCCAAAGTTTTTTCGGGAAATTACATGGAAATCAAGGGGAATTTTTGTGCAATGTGGGGATGATGGAAGACTTTGCGGTCACCCGCGGCGGGGTCGGCGGTGACGGCGGGGGAGGAGGGCGGCCGAGGGCAGGGCAAGACTCACAAAGAAGACGGCGGGGAGGGAGGCGGTACAGCCTGTCTCGGGGGCCTGGGTGTCGGCGGGAGCGGTCTCCTCGGGGGGAGTCGGCTTGGCGGTGTCGGTGGCCTCGGGGTCGGGTGTCTCGGCGGGGGTATCGGGGGTAGTATCGGCAGGCTCCTCGGTGTCGGCGGGGATCTCTCCCTCGTAGAAGCGGATCTCACGGAGGTAGCACATCTTGCGGGTGGGGTGACCGATGACCAGCCACAGCTCGCCGCTGTAGTCGCAGGCGGTGAGGTCCACCGTCACGGTCTGCACCTCGGACAGGGGCAGGTCGGCGGGGGGCAGGACGGCCTCGGCTACGGTGTCGGATGCGGAGTTCAGGCTGATTGTGGCGTCGGTGCTCCCGAAAAAGGCTCCCACGGCGGAGTAGCAGAAGCGGACGGCGGTGTAGCGGGAGAGGTCGAGGTGACCGAGGTAGAGCGCGGTGCCCGTGGTGGAGCGGAAGGCGTAGCCCTCGGCCCCAAGGGACTGGGGAGAGGGGATGACCCCCTTCTGGTCGGCGAAGGAGGACATATTGACGGTGAGGGTGCCTGTGGCGGGATCGTAGCCGTCCTTTCCGTCTCCCACGAAGACGGTATACTCGGCGATATCGGTGACGCTCCCGTCGGTGCCGCGGGCGGAGAGACGGAGGGTATGGGTACCCAGCTTCCAGCCGCTGACATCCAGAGGCAGGGTGAAGTCGGCGGTGCGCTTACCACCCAGATCCACGGCGGTCTCGTAGACTGTGGTGTAGTCGTAGTCCAGCACGTAGAACAAGGTCTCCAGAGGGGAGCGGTGCTTGACGGTACCCTTCAGGGGGGTGAGGTCGGTGGTTCCCTGCCCCACGCGGGCAGAGGTGATGATCTCGCGGTTCTTTGCGGTCTCGTCCACACCCTCCAGCTCCACGGTGGTGGTGCCCGTCCGCTTGATGAGGCAGAACCAGTCCACCGTCATGCGGGGATGGGTGGTGAGGAAGTCGGTGGTCTTCCAGAGGGGGGCTACGGTGGTCTGGCGGTCGGGGGTGGCGGCGGGATCGTAGACCAGCATGGAGTCGGTGGCCTGATCGTAGCCGCAGAGGGAAATGAAGTGGCCCTTGACGTGGGCGACGGCGGTACCGCCCGAGGCCAGATGGTCCATGAGGCTTTGGTGCTTGGCACCCGCGTCCTTACCCGTCATGGTGACCTCGAAGCCGTACTTCTTCTCATAGTCCTCCAGCTGATGGTACAGCACCCAGCGAGCGGTGCCGCCCCCCACCGAGCCGTAGTAGGCGTCGATACTGCGGGCGTAGGCGGCCAGACCTACGGGGTCGATGAAGTTGCCCGTGAGGTAGTGGACGGCGTTGACCAAGGAGAGGATCCCGCACCCGCCGGGGGCTAACTGCTCCAGGTGTCCCCAGCGGGGATCGTTCTGCTGGTAGCAGGTGGGGAGGGGTGCCCCGGTATCGGGGGTATCGGCGGAGGTAGTCAGGATGCCCCAGGGGAGGAGGCAGAGGACCAGAAGGAGGGCGGCGGTGCGGGGGAGGTATGTACGGAGCATGGGAATGTCCTTTCTTGGATAGGGTATGGGGCTTTTGGAGGATCACACGAGGGGAAGCCAGCTGGCGAAAGCGGTTTGGTTCCAGTCGTTCCCCGCCGTCATGTAGTCTATGAGCTTCAGCTCGGTATCGCCCACGGTAACGTAGACGGTGAGGAAGCCGCCCCGCTCGGAGGGAGTGACTCGCCAGTCCCCGATCTCACCGTCTCTGATGGGGGTGAGGGGATCTCCGCCGTCGCGGGCATCGCGGGCCAGGAGGATGGAGCCGTAGGTGAAGGCCACGAATTTGTCACCCGCGCGGTCAGAGCCGTGGGGGGCGGGGTGCTTGACCAGGGGAATGTCAAAGCAGATGAGCCACTCGTCCCCCTCGGTGACGTTGCCGCACAGGCGGAGGTAGGTACCCGACTGGGCGGTGACCATATTGCGGGGGTTTTTGGCGTCCATGATGGTAAAGTCGGAGGCGAAGGAGGGGACGCGGAGGGAGATGACAAAGGGCTTTTCGGCGGGGATGGTGCCCTCCACCGACACCACCTTCAAGGTGGCCTTGCCCACCATGGGGTAGTCGGACTCCATAACCAGAGTCACGGCGGCGTCACCAAAGGGCACGCGGACTCTGCCGTTCTCATAGAGGTTCACCGCCACGCCGTCGGGGGTGCCCG
>JAFULU010000295.1 GCA_017483125.1 Clostridia bacterium | reverse complement strand
GCCCTCCCGCAGCCACTGCAGGAAGGTGGGGGTGTCGTGGGTGCCGGTGTAGACCACGCTGTCCCGCTGGCAGGTGTGGGGCATATAGGCGCTTTCCGCCTTGGTGTCAAAGGCGAAAACCATCACCTTCATGCCGGGAATGCCGCAGTTGCGGACAAATTTCAGTGCATCCTCGTCCAGGTCGCCCAGATCCTCGGCAATCAGCTCCAGATCGGGCAGCTGTGCGCGAATGAGCTTGAGCAGGGGCATACCGGGGCCCTTCTCCCAGTGGCCGTCCTTGGCGCTCTCAGCGTCCACGGGGACAGACCAATAGGTGTGGAAGGCGCGGAAGTGGTCGATACGCACCGCGTCATACAGCTTGGAGCACCAGGTCATGCGCTCCAGCCAGAAGTCATAGACGCCCTGTTTGTTCTTTTTCCAGTTGTAGAGGGGGTTGCCCCACAGCTGACCCTCTTCAGAGAAGGCGTCGGGGGGCACACCGGCCACGGCGGAGAGGTGACCCTTCTTGTCCAGCTGGAACAGCTCGGGGGTTTTCCAACGCTCCACGCCGTCGGGGGCCAGGTAAAAGGGGATGTCGCCCATGATGCGGACACCCTTCTTGTTGGCATAGGCTTTCAGGGCAAACCACTGGCGATAGAAAGTCTCCTGCAGGAAGATGTGGAAGCCGGTCTCCTCCTCGGTGGGCTCTTCGGTAGGAGTCTCGGTGTCCTCCTCGGTGGGAGCCTCGGTGTCCTCTACCTTATCGGGATCGTACTCCAGCTCCTTGTAGAGGTCGTAGGGATCCTGGAGGTAGAACTTCATGAAGGCGATATCCACGGTCTTACCCGCGGCGGCCTCGTCATCAAAGAAGGGAGCCAGACCGATGTTGACGATCCAGTTCTGCCACTTCTCCTCGCCGAACATGTAGAAGATGACCACCTTCCACTCGCCGTCACCGCCCACGGACTCGGCGTAGACGTTCTCCAGATCATACTCGGGGTAGTAGGCGTTGCGGTAGAGAATACCCATATCCCCCTCCTCGCCCTTGTTCATGCGGTACTTGACGGCGATGTAGGCGCACTCGGCACTCTGGAGGCTTCTGGGGTAGGACTTGCTCCAGATATAGGGCAGGTCTCCCAGAGCGGTGACACGGGCGAAGGACTCGCCGTTCTCGGTGATGAAGTCAATGGCGGCATCCTCACCCGTAAAGGACTTGACCGCCTTCTCGTCGGTCATATCCACGAACTCCACCAGCTCGTACTCCAGATCCTCCTCGCTGACGCCGGGGATCTCCTCGGGGGGCAGATCCACGTCCTTACCCGTGAAGGTGACGCGGGCGAAGTACTGGTTCATCTTGTGGGAGTACTGGCCGCCGATACCGTGGCAGAAGCCTACCTGCCAGTAGTCGTTGACCGAGGAGGTCTCGCCGTTGACCGACAGGAGCCAGGCAAGGTTGATCTCGTCGCCGTTCTCCACCATCTTGTCCTTCAGCTTAAGGGCGGTCTGGAGGTGGACGCGGGCCTCGTAGACCACCACCTGGTTCTCCTTATCGTAGGTGCCCATGAAGTCCTCACCCGCCACGGGCTTGTAGGGACCCATCCAGGCCTGGGTCAGAGGCTCACCCGTGTCGCTGTGGACACCGAAGCCCAGCTCCACGTAGTCGGGATCCTTCCCCGAGGCATCCACGGGCGCGATACCCAGCTGCATCATGTTGTAGGCGTAGAGGTAAACGTTCCCGCCCATCTCCTCGGGCTTGCAGTTGAAGCCGTTGACGCAACGGACCTCAAAGGCCAGGTAGAGGTAGCGGCCGTCCCAGCCCCAGTAGGCGTCGAAAAAGTCCTTGTTGGTCATCTCGTAGAATTCCATGAACTCTTCCTTGGTATTGCCCTGATCGGGAGTACCGATGATGGCCATGTAGGAGAGGTAATCCTCGTACATCTCGAAGGGATAATACTCACCCTTGGCGATCTTACCGTCCAGGGTGGGGGGCACGTTCATGAAGGGGACCTCCCAGCCCGTGGTCTTCTCGCCGGCCTCACCGGCCAGGATCTCGTCGATCTTCTCGGCGTTGATGACCCAGTGGCCTCCCTCGTTGATAGGCTCAATGGCCTCGGCGCACAGGGCAAAGGCGGACACCAGGGTGACCAGCATGACCAGCGCGACAATCAGTCGGATCTTCTTTTTCATAATGTCTGTCTCCTTTTGCAAAGTGGAGCGACCCGTGCGGCCGCTCGGCTTACTACCATTATACCATTTTTTTGCAGATTGTCAATCTATTTTTCGTAGATTTCACAAATGCCACACCGTCAGAATAACTTATTTTATGGATTTTTTCGCATAAAACTCCGCTTTCTCCCCTTGACATTCCCTCTTTTTTGTTGTATAATGACTGTACGACACGGACGGTACGTGAAAGCCTACCGTTCGGCACGAAAAATCAGGGGTGCTGACCCCGGGTGACGACCCGGACGGTTGGCTGAGATGCGCCGATCGCGCGAACCCTTAACCTGATACGGATAATACCGGCGTAGGAAGTATTTTTGGATGTCTTTTCGGTGAGTGCGCAATCACCATGGTCATAAAACCACCATTCAAAGACCACGCGGAGATTTTCCGTGCGGTCGAATTTTTATTTTGGAGGTGGTTCTCGTGAAAGCGAATCACAAAAAGTATCTCTTGGCCTTGGTCGAGGGAGCCATGATGCTGGCGCTGGCCTGGGTCATTGACTACGTCTGCGCTCTGGCCCCCTACAACGCCATCCTCTTCCCCGCCGGCGGCTCCATTACGATTGGTATGCTGCCCATCGTCTACTTTGCCTATCGCCACGGCGCGGTCTGGGGTATGGGCGCGGGTCTGGTCTTCTCGGGTCTGCAGATTGCCATGGGGTGGTATCCGCCCCCCGCAAACACCTGGTGGGCCTTCATCCTCTGTGTCCTGCTGGACTACGTCATTGCCTTTACCATCATCGGCGCGGCTCCTCTATTCGCCAAGCCCTTTGGTAGCAGAAATCAGGCTATGCGGCTGACGGGCTACGGCGTGGGCGCGGTCATCGTCTGTGTCCTACGCTATATCTCCTCGGTTCTGTCGGGCGGTATCCTGTGGGGCAGCTACGCCCCCGAGGGCATGAATCCCTGGGTCTACTCCCTGGTCTACAACGCGGGCTATATGCTCCCCAACGCCATCCTGACGGGTGTCTGCGCCGTTCTGCTCTGCAAGGCTCTGGACCCCAAGACCATCCGCCCCATGAAGCGGGTCTGACTCGCCGCAAAGCCAGAAACAAGGGGGTTTCACTAGTGTAACCCCCCTGTAAACCTCAAATTAAGCACAAAATAAGCCCTGTGGACACAAATCCGCAGGGCTTTTTTATATTCGGTTGAGTTACCGACAGGCGTTCACAAAGGCCGTGAAGATGGCCGTGGAATGGTCGTCGTCATCCCTTCCGCAGTAGAACTCGGGATGGAACTGGACACCCAAGAGGAAGCGGTGACCCTCCTCGTGGACCACCTCCACGTAGCCCTCGGGACCCACGGCATCCACGGTCAGAGCGGGGGCGGGGGTCTTGACGGCCTGGTGGTGGAAGGTGTTGACCATGACCTCGGATTTACCGCACAGGGTGTGGAAGAAGCTCCCCTCGGTGACCGTAATGGGGTGGGTACGCACCTCGGGAGCCACGTCCTGACGGTGCCCATCCAGGTGCTGGTACAGACTACCACCCATCCAGACGTTGATGGACTGGATACCGCGGCAGATGCCCAGAATGGGCTTACCCGTGGGGTATACAGCCTTGAACAGGGCCTCCTCGAACTCGTCGCGGACCGAGTCGATCTCTACGGAATCGAACATTTTCTCCTCGCCGTACTTCACGGGATCCACGTCCACGCCGCCCGAGAACAGAAACCCGTCAAAGGTCTCGGCGTACTCGGCCAGCTTGTCGGGATCGGTGGTGTAGGCCAGCACAACGGGGAGTCCTCCCGCGTACCAGACCGAATTCATGTAGGTCAGATTCATCATCATCTTTCCCCCGTCACGGGAGGAGACCAGACCGATCAGGGGACGCTTGGTATCGGGATAGCTCATGGGATATCCCCCTTTCACAAAGTCAAGATTATTTAACTTAATTGATTCTTACTTCAGGATCTTATCGTTTTCGGTGAGAATACCGATCATATTGTCCACCAGCTGGATCATATCGGGGAGCAGGAAGCAGATCAGAGCCGCCGAGACAATGGCCACGATGCAAACCAGAATAAAGGCACGCCAGCCCGAGCCCTCGTTGTCAAAACGGACCTCGGCGCGGTAATGCTCCTCGTCGGGAATGTAGAAGTGGTCGTTATCAAAATCCATACGGTACTGAGGCATGAAGAAGCCTTCCTCGTTTCCGTGCTCGGCGATATAGGCCTCTCGTGCCTCGGCCACCTTGGCATCATATACCTCTTTCTCCACGCAGTGGACGATCTTACCCAGCTTATTGGGACTGCGCAGGGAAGCCTTGACCGCGCTGTTGCGGGCAAAGCCCAGATCGTAGACGGTCATGGCCTTATCGGGCCACAGTGCCTGCTCCTTGACGATAGCGCGGACGAAGGCACCCAGCTTGTTCTTATCGTAGCAGGCCATGGCGGCGGCAATGATGATACCCACGCAGATACCCAAAACCACCTTTTGGAGGGTCACAAGGGAGCCTGAGCCGATGCTGATGTGCTCGTATCGGCCCATATCCACCGAAAAGTACTTCCCTTCCAGATACTCCCACAGCTCCTCCAAGAGAGTCGGCTCCCCCGATGTCGAGTATAACAGACGGTTCAACCACATCATGGGGGTCACCTGCATCACTTACGGATGACGTCAACGCCCAGGTACTTCTTGAGCACGTCAGGGACGTTGATGCTGCCGTCGGCGTTCTGGTTCTGCTCCACCAGAGCGGGCAGAATACGGCTGGTAGCCAGACCCGAGCCGTTCAGAGTGTGGACGTACTCGGTCTTGCCGTTGGCTCTCTTAACGCGGATCATACCGCGGCGGGCCTGGTAATCGCGGGCGTTGGAGACCGAGGAGACCTCCTTGTAGCCGTTCATGGAGGGGATCTGGATCTCGATATCGTAGGTGCGGGCCATGGAAGCGGAGCAATCCTCGGCGGCCAGCTTGACGGTGCGGAAGTGGAAGCCCAGACCTGCCACCAGAGCCTCGGCCTTGGTCACCAGCTCGTCAAAGGCGGCGTCGGACTGCTCGGGCAGGGTGTACTGGAACATCTCCACCTTGTTGAACTGGTGTCCGCGGACCATACCGCGCTCGTCGGAACGGTAGGAACCGGCCTCACGGCGGAAGCAGGGGGTGTAGGAGACCAGCTTCTTGGGCAGATCGGCCTCGGTGAGGATCTCGTTACGGTACAGGGAAGCCAGAGCGGCCTCGGCGGTGGGGAGCATATAGTGCATACGGTTGTCGGTGGGGTTCTCGATCTTGTAGACCTCATCGGCGAACTTGGGGAACTGGCCCGCGGTCAGACCGCACTCGTACTCCAGCATGTGAGGAGGCAGGATCAGCTCGTAGCCGTCGGCCAGGTGGGTGTCAATGAAGTAGTTGAGCAGAGCCCACTCCAGACGGGCGCCCATGCCTCTGTAGATCCAGAAGCCCGAGCCGGCCAGCTTGGTGCCGCGGTCGTAGTCGATGAGCCCCAGGTCGGTGCAGAGATCCACGTGGTGCTTGGGCTCAAAGTCAAACACTCTGGGCTCGCCCCAGTAGCGGAGAGGCTGGTTATTCTCCTTACCGCCGGGAAGCAGGTCGGTGTCGGGGAGGTTGGGAAGACCCAGCATGATGTCGGTCTGCTTGACCTCAACTTCCTTCAGCTTCTCGTCGATCTCCTTGGTCTTGGTGGACATAGCCTTCATCTCGGCGAAGATGGGGGCAACGTCCTTGCCCTCCTTCTTGTACTGAGGAATGAGCTTGTTCATCTTGTTCTGCTCAGCCTTGATGGTCTCGGTCTCGGAGATGAGAGCGCGTCTCTCACCGTCCAGAGCCAGAATGGCCTCAATGTCCTCACGGGCGTCCTTGCCCTTGATCTGGAGGCGCGCGATGACCTCCTCGGGGTTTTCTCTGATATACTTGATATCCAGCATAGTGATTTTCCTTCCTTATTATATGGTATGTAATTAATCAAAAAAGTCTTGTCCCGCAAGGGTTTTCAGCAGTTCGGCCAGATCGTCGTCGTCCTCAAAGGACAGCTCCACTTTCTTCTTTTTACCCGTGTCGGAGATCTTGACATTACGGCCCAGCTTTGTGCGAATCTTATCCTCCAGATCCTTCATATAAATGCGTCTCTGCATGGCGGCGTTGTCCTCCACCACCTCGGGCTGCTCTTCGGGAACCGTGTTATACTTGCGCACCAGAGCCTCCACTTCACGGACGGAAAGCTCTTTATTGACCGTCATTTCGGCCAAAGGCAACATTTTTTCCTCTTCGGTCAGGCCCAGAATGGCTCTCGCGTGCCCCATGGACAGCTTTTCGTCCTGCACAAGGACCAGAACCTCGTCGGGGAGCTCCAGAAGTCGGAGCATATTGGCCACGGCAGAACGACTCTTGCCCGCCTGTCTGGCTACCTCCTCCTGCTTGAGACCGAAGCGCTCAATGAGGGCCTTGTAGGCCATAGCCTCTTCAATGGGGTTGAGATCCTTTCTCTGGACGTTCTCAATGAGTGCCACCTCGGCAATCTTGAGCTCGTCACCCGTCATGATAACGGCGGGGATCTCATCCAGACCCGCCATTTTGGCGGCTCTCCAGCGTCTCTCACCGGCGATGATCTCGTAGTTATCGTCCATAACACCCAGCTCACGCACCACGATGGGCTGGATCACGCCGTGCTCACGGATGGAATCCGCCAGGATCTGCAGGGCGTTGTCGTCAAAGCTCTTACGGGGCTGGTCACCGCGAGGGGTAATGCGGCTGATTTTGATGGTGGTTTTCGCCTCGGGCTTGGCCTCGGGCATATTATCGTCGATCAGCGAGTAGAAATCACGACCCAAACCTTTGTTTTTTGCCATTTTGCGCACCTCCCTATCAAATTCTGGTGGCCAGCTCGTTGGCTACAGCCAGATACTCGTTGGAACCCTTACCCTTCTTATCGTGGTAGTACACGGGCAGACCGAAGCCGGGAGCCTCGGAGAGCTTGACACCGCGGGAAATGTGGGTCTCAAAGAGCTTACCCGCATAGTGCTTCTTCAGCTCGTTCTTGACCTGCTGGGTCAGAAGCAGACGGTTAGTGTACATAGTGAGCAGGATACCCGTCACGGTAAGACCGGTGTTGTAGTGGGTCTTGATCTTACTGATGGTGATCATGAGCTGTGACAGACCCTCAAGGGCGTAGAACTCGCACTGCATAGGGACCACGACGCCGTCGCTGGCCGACAAAGAGTTCATGGTCAGCATACCCAGAGAGGGGGGACAGTCCACAATGATGTAATCGTAATCCGCCTTGATGGTCTCCAAAGCCTTTTTCATGATGGCCCAAGGCTCGGGATGCTCACCCTGCAGCAGATCAAATTCGGTGCCCGCCAGGCTCATATTAGCGGGAATCAAGGACAATTTTTCAAATTCAGTCTGAATGATAGCGTCCTTTGCCTTGCAATCGCCCATCAGGACGTCCTTGATGGTGTTTTTCAGGCCTTTTTTAGCCACGCCAACACCGCTGGTGGCGTTACCCTGTGGGTCGAGGTCCACAAGCAGGGTGTTATATCCAAGCACGCCCAGAGACGCGGCAATATTGACCGCCGAGGTGGTCTTACCCACACCGCCCTTCTGGTTTGCAAAAGAAATAATTTTGCCCATTCGGTTTTTCCTCCTTATATATGATAGATCGTTCATAGTATAGCACAAAACGCGCCATTTTGCAAGGGCTTTTTGTTTGTTTACCAAATATTTTTCATGTTTTTCAAAATTGTTTCACGTGAAACACGATTTATGTTATTTTTTGTCAGAAATTGGCCTACTGACAGCTTTTCACGTGGAACATTTTCGGTTCATTTTTGATGTTTCACGTGAAACGTAATCATAGTCATCCGTAATGTTTCACGTGAAACAAAAATTCCACGCAAAACAGAAATGTTTCACGTGGAACATTTGTATTACAGAGGTTTCTTTTTTATGACACCGAAGGCTCGGGGATATTCCTTTGGAGTAGCTGATATTTTGTCAATTCTCACCATAACTCGCTTTTCTTCGTCATCTGCGGTGAAGAGTGAATACTCATCAGTGCCCTGCAGTTGACCGCCCAACTTTTGAATGCCGTTCATAGCCTCGGACAATTCCTCTTGACCCGCCGCGCCCTTCAACGCAAAGAACCGGCCGCCAACCCTCACGAAGGGCATACACAGCTCGTCCAACACATTGAGTCTCGCCACGGCACGGCTGATGACCACATCAAAGTGATCACGGTAATCAGTTTGTTTGGCCAGGTCCTCGGCGCGGCCGCTGATTGCGGTTACCGAAAGTCCCAGCTCATCAGCGGTGTTCTGTACGTAACGGATTTTCTTTTCGGTACTGTCAATGCCGACCAAGTTTAAGTCTGGTCTGACAATGGCCAAAGGCAGAATGGGAAATCCACCGCCACAGCCAATGTCGGCCACGGTGGCGTTCTGCGGAATCAAGGCCGCGGCTTTCACACAGTCGGCATAGTGCAGGGGGATAATTTTATCCATGGTGGTCAAGGCCGTGATGTTCATGACCTTATTGGTCTCCACCATTTTAACCGTCAGATCATAAAATTTGCGGATGTGTTCTTCCGTAATATAAGTTTCCAGCCTATTTTTATAAAAAATACGGATGAAATACTCACGAAAACTCAAATAATCCATATAATCCTCTCATTTGATACCCAAATACAGGAGCAGAACCGAAATATCCGCGGGGCTGACACCCGAAATGCGGGAGGCCTGTCCCACCGTCGCGGGGCGGAGCTTGGCCAGCTTTTGACCCGCCTCCAAGCGGAGTCCCTTGATTTTTCCGTAGTCCATATCCTCGGGTATGAATTTATCTTCCAATTTCTTTTGTCTCTCCACCTCGGCCAGTTCCCGCTTGATGTAGCCCGCGTACTTCACGTCGGTCTCCACGGTCTTGATCACTTCGGCAGGCAGGTCTGGTCTGCGAAGGTCAATGGGAGTCAAATCAGTATATGTAATTTGGGGTCTGCGGAGGAGATCACCCAATGACACTCCCGATTTGACCCGTTCCAGTCCCAAACTATCCAGAAGAGGATTGACCGCATCGGGGCCCAGGTGTGTGGCCTCCAAACGGGCCTTTTCAGCCTCCTCGGCGGCTTTTTTGGTCAGGAATGCTTGATAACGCTCCTCGGAGACGAGTCCGCAGGTGTATCCGATGGGAGTCAGGCGCAGATCCGCGTTGTCCTGGCGCAGAATCAGACGGAATTCCGAACGCGAGGTCATCATGCGGTAAGGCTCATTCGTGCCCTTGGTGACGAGATCGTCGATCAGAGTGCCGATGTAGCTACCGGAGCGCGGTAGGGTGATCTTATCCTTACCGAGTGCCGTCAGGGCGGCGTTGATGCCCGCCAAAAGGCCCTGTGCGGCAGCTTCCTCGTATCCCGAGGTACCGTTGAACTGCCCCGCTCCATAGAGATTCGGGTGATCCTTGAATTCCAGCGTGGTGTGCAGCTGGGTGGGATCGGCGCAATCGTACTCGATGGCGTAGGCGTAGCGCATGATCTCGGCGTGCTCGAAGCCCTTGAGGGATCGGATCATCTGCCACTGCACGTCGGTGGGAAGGGACGTGGAAAAGCCCTGCACGTACATCTCTTCGGTATCCTTGCCCATTGGCTCCACGAAAAGCTGGTGACGCTCCTTGTCGGCGAAGCGGACGATCTTATCCTCAATGGAGGGGCAGTAGCGAGGGCCCGTACCCGTGATTTGACCCGAATACATGGCACTTCTGCGGATGTTTTCTTGTATGATACGGTGGGTCTCGGCGTTGGTGTAGACGATGTGACAGGGGATCTGCTCACCCTGCAGGTAGGTGCTTTTGTCGGTTTGTGTCGAGAAGGGAATGGCGTCATTCTCCCCGGGCTGGACCTCCAGCACCGACAGATCAATGGTCTCCCGCTTGACTCTGGCGGGGGTTCCCGTCTTGAAGCGCATGAGGCGAATGCCCATAGCCGACAGGGAAGCGGACAGACCCTTGGAGGGCAGGGAACCGTCGGGTCCCGACTCAAAATTCTTATCTCCGACAAAGACTTTTGCCTCGGGATAGGTTCCCGTGGCGATGATGACGGCGTTGCAGTCCCAGCGCTCACCGAGACGGGTAATGACGGCGGTAACACCCTTGCTTTTGCCGCTGTTTTCGTCAATTTCTTCTATAATATTCGTGATCTCGGCCTGTACCACGCGAAGGCTTGCAGTCTGCTCCAGGGTATGCTTCATGCGGACGTGGTAGGCCACCCGATCCGCCTGCACCCGCTTGGAATGAACGGCGGCACCCTTTCCCAGATTGAGGGTACGGCTCTGGAGAGTCACCGCGTCGGCGCATTTTCCCATTTCACCGCCCAGCGCGTCGATTTCATAGACCAGATGTCCCTTGGCGGTACCGCCGATGGAGGGATTGCAGGGCATATTGGCGATCTGATCCAGGGATAGGGTAAAGAGCACCGTATCCACCCCCATGCGCGCCGAGGCCAGCGCCGCCTCACAGCCCGCGTGCCCTGCGCCGATCACCGCTACCGAGGTCTTTGTGATTCTATTCTCACTCATATATCTTCCTTATATTACCATTTATTACCAGTTACATCCTGGTAACCCATGATATTGTACCATTCTTTCGGGCTTTCGTCAAGTACCGCGCCCCGAAAAAAACGCATATATATAACTTTATGTAAACTTTTTTTCGCCAAATCCTTGAAATTTCGCAAAAACCCTTTACTTTTTGCGAAAAGTATGCTATTATATACAGTGAGCAAATTTGTCTCGCGGTTTTGCTCCCGCGAGGAAAAATTTTCAAGGAGGATTTTCCTAAAATGGCAATCATGAGAAAAAAAGTGTCCATGGACGGTAACCAGGCAGCCGCTACGGTAAGCTACGCTTTCACCGAAGTCGCCGGCATTTACCCGATTACCCCCTCCAGCCCCATGGCTGACTGGGTAGACCAGTGGTCTGCACAGGGACTCAAGAACATCTTCGGTACCACCGTCAACGTGATGGAGATGGAATCCGAGGCAGGTGCCGCCGGTACTGTCCACGGCTCCCTGAACGCAGGTGCGCTGACCACCACCTACACCGCATCCCAGGGTCTTCTGCTGATGATCCCCAACATGTACAAGATCGCCGGTGAGCTTCTCCCCTGTGTCTTCCACGTGTCCGCCCGCTGCGTGGCTTCTCACGCTCTGAATATCTTCGGTGACCACTCCGACGTCTACGCCTGCCGTCAGACCGGTTTCGCTATGCTGGCTGAGACCAACCCCCAGGAGGTCATGGACCTGGGTGCCGTCGCTCACCTGGCTACCATCAAGGGCCGCGTTCCCTTCCTGAACTTCTTCGACGGCTTCCGCACCTCCCACGAGATCCAGAAGATCGAGGTCTGGGACTTCGCCGATCTGGCCGAGATGGTGGATATGGACGCTGTGGCCGCTTTCCGCTCCCGCGCTCTGAACCCCGAGCATCCCGTGCTCCGCGGCTCCGCTCAGAACGGTGATATCTTCTTCCAGAACCGCGAGGCCTGCAACCGCTACTACGACGCTCTGCCCGCCATCGTCGAGGAGTACATGGACAAGGTCAACGCCAAGCTGGGCACCGACTACAAGCTCTTCAACTACTACGGCGCTCCCGACGCAGACCGCGTCATGATCGCTATGGGCTCCATCTGCGACGTGGCCGAGGAGGTCATCGACTACTTGATGGCTCAGGGTGAGAAGGTCGGTCTGATCAAGGTCCGCCTGTACCGTCCCTTCTGCGCCGATAAGCTCATCGAGGCTCTTCCCGCTACCTGCGAGAAGATCGCCGTTCTCGACCGTACCAAGGAGCCCGGTTCTCTGGGTGAGCCTCTGTACCTCGACGTCGTTACCGCTCTGGCTACCCACGGTGTCCAGAAGAAGGTCGTCGGCGGCCGTTACGGTCTGGGCTCCAAGGATACTCCTCCTTCCTCCATCTTCGCTGTCTTCGCCAACCTGGCCAAGGACGAGCCCAAGGCGAACTTCACCATTGGTATCGTAGACGACGTAACCAACTGCTCCCTGGAGGAGACTGTGGCTCCCGACACCGCTCCTGCCGGCACCATCGCCTGCAAGTTCTGGGGTCTGGGCGGCGACGGTACCGTCGGTGCCAACAAGAACTCCATCAAGATCATCGGTGACCATACGGACAAGTACATTCAGGCTTACTTCCAGTATGACTCCAAGAAGACCAACGGTATCACCATCTCCCACCTGCGCTTCGGTGACACCCCCATCAAGTCTCCTTACTACATCAACAAGGCTGACTTCGTGGCTTGCCACAACCAGGCGTATATCAACCGTTACGACATCGTGCAGGACATCAAGCAGGGCGGTACCTTCCTGCTTGACTGCAACTGGTCCGACGAGGAGCTGGATGCCAACCTGCCTTCCGCTGTGAAGCAGTATATC
>JAFULU010000294.1 GCA_017483125.1 Clostridia bacterium | reverse complement strand
TTTAATTAAAATGGACAAAACCGAAGGTTTTGCACCTTAACATGCCGAAAGGCATATTTCACTTGCGCGTAGCGCAAATTTCACACCGCAGGTATTTCACACGCCGCAAGGCGTATTTCACTCAAATTTGGGTTTATCGCTGAGCGATAAACCCAAATTTGAAAACCTCCCCCTCCCCCACTTGACAAACCTCCCCCCATCCTGTATAATAAAGAAAGAATCAGACCGCCCCTTGCGGCGGGAAAGGAAGCACCATGATACAAAACGCGCCTCTGGCCGACGCCCTGCGCCCCAAGACTCTGGACGACATCGTGGGGCAGACCCACCTCTTCGGGAAGAACGGCGTCATCCGCCGTATGGTGGAGTCGGGCCGCATGACCAATATGATCTTCTTCGGCCCTCCCGGTACGGGCAAGACCACCGCCGCCTCGGTGATCGCGGCGCAGTCGGGGATGGAGTTCCATAAGCTCAACGCCACCACCGCCTCCCTCCAGGATGTCAAGGACATTCTGGCCCAGACCGAGGGGATCTTCGGCTCCAACGGCATCCTCCTCTATCTGGACGAGATCCAGTACTTCAACCGCAAGCAACAGCAGTCCCTCCTGGAGTACATGGAGGACGGCCGCATTACCCTCATCGCCTCCACCACCGAAAACCCCCATTTCTACGTCTACAACGCCATCATCTCCCGTTCCTCTCTCTTTGAGTTCAAGCCCGTCCCCCCTGCCGAGGTGCTGAAGATGCTCCGCCGCGCCCTGGACCACCTCAATGAGCAGGGCGGTACCTCCACCACCATGTCGGACAAGGTGGGACTGGCTCTGGCCGAGGGAGCGGGTGGGGACGTCCGCCGTGCCGTGGGGCTTCTGGAGAACGCCTACTTCACCGCGGGCTTTGAGCCCGGCGCCGAGATCAAGGCCGAGCACATCGCCGCCTTCAACGCGGGGGTGGCCAACTTCAACGAGGACACCCACTACGACCTTCTCGGGTGCCTCCAAAAGTCCATCCGCGGCTCGGATCCCGACGCCACCGCCTTCTACGTAGCCAAAATGCTCTCACTGGGGGAGATGTTCCCCCTCATGCGCCGCCTACAGGTCATCGCCTCGGAGGATATCGGCCTGGCCTACCCCCAAGCCGCCTCCATCGTCCGTGCTTGCTGTGAGTCGGCCAGAGAGCTGGGACTGCCCGAGGCCCAGATCCCCCTGATCCACGCGGCCATGCTCCTGGCCACCTCCCCTAAGTCCAATTCCGCCTACGAGGCCCTCCATGCCGCCATGGCCGACGTGGAGGCAGGGAAGGGAGTCAATATCCCCGTCCACCTCCAAAGCCCCCTGTTCAAGGGCTACAAGTACCCCCATTCGTATCCCAACCACTACGTGGAGCAGCAGTACCTCCCCGACGATCTGGTAGGCAAGCGCTACTACACCCCCGGCCCCAACAAGACCGAGCAGGCCGCCGCGGCCTACTGGGAGAAGATCAAGGGCGGTAAGTGACACCCCAAAAAGCAAAACGCAGACAAAACAAGCGCAAAAACACCCCCGAAGGAGCCGTTCCGTATGGAACCAACTATCGGGGGTGAGTATTTTACTGCTTGCTCCTGACCAACAGCCTTGCGATCCACGTGCGATGCACCTTCATGGCTCCCGTGGGGCAGAACTCCTGACAGCAGAAGCATCGGATGCACTTGTCGCGGTCGATCACCGCCTTCTTGTTCTCCATGATAATGGCCTTGGCGGGGCAGATATTCGCGCACTTGGCACACCCCATGCACTCGCTCTCCTTGAGCTTAGGGCGGGAATCCAACAGCTTTTCCAGTACCTTGCTGACAAGCTTGCCCTTGGAGGTAAAGAGATGCCCGCGCCGCACCGCCACGTGCTCGAAATCCGCAACCGCGAAGTCCTCGGCGTTTTGTTTGCCGTCGGTGGCACCTACCGTGATCAGGGTGACCTCGTTGGGGAGCAATCCCCGCTCACGGGCGGCCTGGAGGGTGGGGACGGCATCCTCGGATAGCCCGATGAGGCGGGCGCAGATCACGTCGGCGGTGTGGGGAGAGGCCGAGGCCAGCAGAACGCCGATGTGGCGGGGCGACCCCTTGGTGGGTCCGTTGCCCTCCATGCCCTCCACGGCGTCCACCAGGGTGAGCTTCACCTTCTCGGCGAAATAATCGTTGATGTCTACCAGCATACGGGCGAAATCCCGCATATCGGGGAAGCGGAAGTGGTACTCGGGCTTCATGGTGCCGGGGATGACCCCGAAGAGATTCTTGGCCGCCGCGCTCATGCCCATCATGCCGTGGGATTTCAGCTTGCAGAAGTCGATGATCGCGTCGCAGGTATCCAGCCAGGCGGTGTAGGTGAAGCTCTTCAGCACGTAAGCCTCGGGAAATCGGGTGTCTACCGTACCCAGATCGCGGTTCAGCTCTGCCCCCACCGCCTCACAGGCAGAAAGCCCCGCTGCGTGGTAAACGTGGTTCACGAAGGCCGTAGTGTAGACCCCGCCGGGGGAGTCGCCGATGATGACGCGGGCACCCCTCTCGCGGAGCATTTGGGTCAGAGCGCAGAGCAGGGAAGGATGGGTGGTGGCGCACTCCTCGGGCTTCATGGCCGACACCAGATTGGCCTTGATGCCCACCGTCATGCCCTCGGTGACCCAGTCCAGGCCCCCGATGGGAGAGAGCACCGCCTCCAGAGCGGCCTTGACGGCGTCGTCGTCGTAGGTTTCACAGGGGGTCATGACCACGGGGGAGTCGGGGGAGAAGTTGTTTCGGCTCATAGCACGCCTCCTTGGGTTTTCTATGGATACATTATACCTTGAAACAGGGGATTTGTCAAGACGTGGGAAGCGCTTGGCCAACGCAAAAAGAAAAACCGCCCGAACCCGTTATGGGTCAGGCGGTTTTCTCATACGCCGATATTAGTCAGCGATGTAGGGCAGCAGAGCGACGACACGGGCGCGCTTGATAGCGACCTGAACCTCTCTCTGGTGCTTAGCGCAGGTACCGGTCATACGGCGGGGCAGGATCTTGCCGCGCTCGCTGATGAACTTGCGGAGCTTGTTGGAATCCTTGTAGTCGATGAAGTCGACCTTGTCTGCGCAGAAAATGCAGACCTTCTTTCTCTTGCCGCGCACGAAGGGGCGGGCGGGACGAGCGTTGGTATTCTCAGTCATTATCGTATCCTCCAATACATATTTGTGGTGATGACGGAATCAGCCGTTTGAGCGGGCTGTCCCTCAGAAGGGAAGATCGTCATCGGTCTTGATCTCCTCAAACTTGGGCGCGTTGTTCTGCGCGGGAGAGGAGTAAGCGGGAGTCGAGTAGGCGTCGGGTGCGCCGTAGCCGGACTGGCTGTCCTGACTGTTGCGGCTCTCCACGAAGTTGGCCTCCTCGGCAACAATATCGGTCATGTAGCGTCTCTGGCCGTTCTGATCGGTCCAGGTGCGGTTCTGAATGCTGCCGCAAATGCAGATGGCCGAGCCCTTGCGGAAATACTTGGCGATGAACTCTGCGGTGTTTCTCCAAGCGGTGATGCGGAAGAAATCTGCCTCAGGCTGCTGATTCTGACCGTCACGGGAAGCGAAACGGCGGTTGACAGCCAGACTGAAGGTTACCAGAGAGACTCCGCTGGGGGTCTGCTTCAATTCGGGATCGGCGGTGATACGGCCGGCCAGAATGACCTTGTTCAGATTAAGAGACATGGTAAAACCTCCTTAGTCGTAATGCTTGGCGAAGATTACTCAGCGTCGGTAGCGGGAGCGGTCTCCTCGACGGGGGCCTCCTCAACAGCGGGAGCGGTCTCCTCGGTGGCGGGCTCAGCGACCTTGACGGTGGGCTCGTTCTCGAGACGAATGACCATGGAACGCAGAATGCTCTCGTCGATGTTGGCGAGACGCTCGAACTCAGCGGGGAACTCGGGGTCTGCCTTGAAGGTTACGACGACGTAGTAGCCCTCGGGCTTGTCGTTGATGGGGTATGCCAGGCGGCGCTTGCCCCACTCGTTGACCTCGTACACAGTCTCGGAGTTCGCGTTGATCAGACCGACGAACTTCTCGACAGAGGCCTTGACAGCGTCCTCACCGTCGGTAACGTCGACGATGAACATGCTCTCATAAAAATTCTTGATGATCTCCATGTTTAATACCTCCTTATGGACATCAGACCGCGCCTTGCGAATTTGACGCGGTAAGGAGACGGACGCGCGTTGGCAGTCCGTACCGAGGAAATATTATACCACAAATTTCCCCTCTTGTCAAGACTTTTTTGAAAAATTACCTGTGCGCACTTGATCAAAAACATCTTGCATTTCGGGGAGAAATATGATACAATATACAAAAAGAGCTACCCTGTGACGGTGTGTCCGTACATCACCGTCGGAAAGGACACCCCCATGTTCCGAGACCTGACCCGCAAAAAGCAACAGCTTTCCCCCGAGACCTGCACCGAACTGCTGAAGACCCTGCCCCGTGGGGTTCTCTCGGTCATCGGCGACGAAGGCTACCCCTACGCTACCCCCATGAACCACTACTTCTGCGAGGAGGACGGCTGTATCTACTTCCATTGCGGCCGCAAGGGCCACCGCCTGGACGCTCTGCGGGCCTGCGACAAGGTCTCCTTCTGCGTGTACGACGAGGGCTTTCGACGGGAGGGGGAGTGGTCGTTGAACATCCGCTCGGTGGTGGTCTTCGGCCGCATGGAGATCATCGACGACCCCGCCGAGGTAGCGCGCCTCGTCACCCCCCTGTGCCATAAGTTCACCGACGACGAGGACTACATTCAAAAGGAGCTCAAAAGCTCCGTCAAGGCCACGCTTCTGCTCAAGCTCACCCCCGAGCACATCTGCGGGAAGCTGGTCAACGAAGCCTGAAAAAATACTGACTCGAAAAGGAGAATCACCATGTTAGAGATCGGCATGAAAGCCCCCGACTTCACCCTCCCCGACAAGGACGGCAACCCCGTCACCCTGTCCTCCTTCCTCGGCCAAAAGGTCGTGGTCTACTTCTACCCCAAGGACAACACCCCCGGCTGTACCCGTCAGGCCTGCGCCTTCGCGGGGAGCTACGCCGAGTTCAAGCGCCGTGGCATTGCGGTCATCGGTATCAGCAAGGACAGCGTGGCCTCTCACCAAAAATTCGCCGAAAAGTACGACCTCCCCTTCATACTCCTTTCGGATCCCGACCGCGTAGCCATCGAGGCCTACGGGGTCTGGCAGGAGAAGAGGATGGCGGCCAAGGTGGGCATGGGGGTGGTGCGCACCACCTTCCTCATCGACGAGGACGGCGTGATCACCGCCATTATGCCCAAGGTCAAGCCCGACACCAACGCGGCGGAGATACTGGAGATGCTGGCATGAAGCAGACGGCAGAAAAGGCCACTCCCAAACGGATATTCTCCTACGAGACGTTAGAAAAACACTTTATTGAGGGCGTGATGAAAACGGTGGACGTGGACTACGGCTCCCCCGCATCTGTACGGAGCAGCAATCGAGGCGTGGATGCCTACCGCAAGGCCGCCGCCGAGATCGGCGTTTATTACCCGGAGCAGATCCCGCGGTTTGCCGCTTATTTGTCCCATGAGCATCCCACGCTTCGTATCTGTACCGCCGTTTGTCTGGTGGAGCTGATGCCCTCCCCTGCGGATGTACGGGAGAAGGCCCTTGACGTTGTCTGCCGTCACCGTGAGCGGTCGGAGGGAGTCGAGAGAAGGGGGTGGGATTGGTGGATCGAGCACCACACCTGAGTTAGGGATCAAGCCCTGTACGCCACCCCCAAAAAAGTGTTTGAAACAGAGAGGAACAGATATGTTCGATTTTACCAATAAGATCGCCGTAGTCACGGGCGGTGCCCGCGGGATCGGCAAGTGCATCCGCGAGGCCTTTGAGGCGGCGGGAGCCACCGTTTGCGTCATCGACCTCCTCGACAATGACTATTTCGTAGGCGACCTCGCCGACAGGGAGACCCTGGAGCGCTTCGCCGCCAAGGTCATCTCCGACTACGGCCGCGTGGATTTTCTCATCCACAACGCCGCTCCCCAAATGTGCGGTCTCACCGAAGGGAGCTACGAGGACTTCGAGTACGCCCTTCGCGTGGGTGTCACCGCCCCCTTCTACCTGACCAAGCTCCTCTCTCCCTACTTCAGCGAGGGAGCCGCCGTGGTCAATATCTCCTCCTCCCGCGACCGCATGAGCCAGCCCGAGACCGAAAGCTACACCGCCGCCAAGGGAGGCATCTCGGCCCTTACCCACGCGCTGGCGGTGACCCTGGCGGGCAAGGCGCGGGTCAATTCGGTCTCCCCGGGCTGGATCGACAACGCCTATACCGTCTACGAGGGCCCCGACGCCACCCAACAGCCCGCGGGACGGGTGGGTATCCCTCCCGACATTGCCAATATGGTGCTCTACCTCTGCTCCGACATGGCGGGCTTCATCACGGGAGAGAACATCTGTATTGACGGCGGCATGACCCGACTCATGATCTACCACGGGGATCACGGCTGGGAGCTGAAGAAGTGAAAAACGACTGATACGAAAGGAATATCCATCATGACCGAGCTGGAAAAGATCGAATATACCAAAGCCTTTATCGACAAGCTGGCAAACGGCATCAACCCCTTGGACGATACCCCCATTCCCGAGGGGGACATCGCCAATAACGTCCGTCTGTCCCGTTGCTTCTTCTACGTGTCGGATATCCTCCGTCAGGTCATTGAGAACGGCGGCGTGACCCCGCCCCCCAGAGCACCCAGAGCGGAGAAGCAGGCCTTCGCTCTCACCGAGGAGGCACGGGCGGCTCTGCGGGTCACCGATACCCCCTTGACGGTCAGCGAGATCGCGAGCTATCTCAACGATACCGTGGACGAGAATACCATG
Source organism: Clostridia bacterium (assembly GCA_017483125.1). Classification (GTDB taxonomy): domain Bacteria; phylum Bacillota; class Clostridia; order Oscillospirales; family CAG-272; genus CAMEON01. Next base: position 13,408 of record JAFULU010000294.1, on the reverse strand, counting down.
AAAAGAATCACCGCCGCCTCCATCAACAGCTGGCTGGTGGATCGGGGTTTTCTGGAGGTGGTGGAGCGTCCCGACGGAAAAACGCGGAAGCTGCCCACTTCCGACGGACGGGAGCTGGGGATCATCACCGAGGAACGGATGGGACAGTACGGTCCTTACACCAACGTGCTTTTTTCTCCCGCCGCCCAGACCTTTGTCTTTGACCACGTGGGGGCCATCGTGGAGCTGTACGAGCAGGAAAAGGCCGCTAAAAAGGAACAGCGGGCTGCCGCCAAGGCGCAGAGAGCCGCCGCGCCTGTTCCCGCTCCGCCAGCGGGTCAGCCCCCCGTGACCGATTTCCTGAACCGCCCGTGGACCGACACCCACGACGACCGTCTGCGACACATGGCCGCCGACGGTGCCACGGTAGCCGAAATGGCTGACACCATCAAGCGCACCGAGGAGGGGATCACCGAGCGGCTTCGCTATCTGGGTCTCCTGTGACGAAAAGCGTTGTATAATAATCCCATCGACCACAATAAAGTAGGTAATCTCATGAATAAGAGAATCGTAGCCATCTTTTTCGCCGTGCTGGCCGCGGCGCTCTACGCCGTCAATATCCCCTTCTCCAAGCTCCTGCTGCAGCATATAGGCCCCACCATGCTGGCCTCCTACCTGTATCTGGGCGCGGGCATCGGGATCGGTCTGGTCTATCTGGTAACCAAAAAGAAAACCTCTCATACTGACGAGAGGATTACCAAAAAAGACCTGCCCTTTGTCCTTGGGATGATTATCCTGGATATGATCGCCCCCATCCTGCTCATGTTCGGACTTCTGGACAGCGCCTCCGCCAGCGCCTCTCTCCTCAACAATTTCGAGATCGTCTGCACCTCCCTCATTGCCCTCCTGCTCTTCAAGGAGGCGGTCTCGGGGAAAATGTGGCTGGCCATCTCCCTCATCACCCTGTCCAGCTTCTTCCTCTCCTTTGAGGATCTGGCCTCCTTCAAGCTCTCCTGGGGTGCCATTCTCGTCCTGCTGGCCACTTTATGCTGGGGACTGGAGAACAACTGCACCCGAAGCCTGTCGGGGAAGAACACCTACCACGTGGTCTTCCTGAAGGGCATCTTCTCGGGGCTTGGTTCCCTGATCGTGGCCCTTGTGATGGGGGAGGAGTTCGCAAGGCTCCGTTATTTTGCGTTGGCCCTCCTGCTTGGCTTCGTCGCCTACGGCCTGAGCATCTTCTTCTACATCAAGGCCCAGGGCATGATCGGAGCCGCCAAGACCAGCGCCTACTACGCCGTCGCCCCCTTCATCGGTACCGCCCTGTCCTTTTTCCTCTTTGACGAAAGACCCGCGTGGGCCTATTTCGTGGGCCTTGCCATCATGATCGCGGGCACCGTGATCGTGGTGCTGGACACCCTGGCGAGAAAGCACAGCCATCTCCATCAGCACACCGTTACCCACACCCACGACGGCTCCACCCATACCCACACCGTGGAGCACGAGCATGAGCACGAGCATATCCTGTCGGACAAACGCCACCGTCACCGCCACCGCTCGGACAAGATCAACGGTCACGCGTAAAGCGGATCAAACACCCTCACTTCGATTGGAGTCATTAAGCCTCCCCCCTTGGGGGAGGTGTCCTCCGAGCAAGCTCGGTGCGAAGCGTGACGGAGAGGGCATTTCATGCGTCATTTGCCCTCTCACCCGCCTTCGGCGGGAGCTCTCCCAGAGGGAGAGCCTTTTTTCGTTTTTCTGAACTTATTGGTATTGTCGATTGTAGTGGGGGTGTTTTTTCAGATCCCGTAGGTCCCCGTCAAGGGATCCCGAAACAGCCCGATCTCGGGGGTGAGGAAGGTGAACACCACAAACAGCACCGCCAGCGCACCCAGCACCGCCACCGCCCATTTCGGTGACCCGCACTTCACCCTGCCGTCCTCAAACAGCCTCGCCTCATAGAGATACACCGCCGCCGCCACAACAAAGAAAATGGCGATGTTGAGCCAGTCGGGAGACCTCCCCACCGCCCCGTTGTAGGTGTAGAAGATCACGGGGATCAGCACCATGCCGAGAAGGATCCCGCGGAGCTTGACACACCAAAAGTCCTCCCGTTCCTTAAAGAAAAAGCTCTGCACGACGGCGAACAGAAGCATAGGCCAGAAAAGCAGCTTCATGTGCTCCCAGGTGGATTCGTTCACCCCCGAAAAGGGAGCGACCCATAAGGCCCCGCCCAGCCAGTCGTAGAGAAAATGCAGAATGGTTCCCCCAAGGGAGGTTACGGCAAAGCCCATCAGCTGCCAGAGAGAGATGGAACGGTTCATGATCTGCCTCCTGTGCTTTTTGTTGCAATATATGCGCGGCAGGGGGGCGGTATACCGCCAAGCCCTTGACACACAGGGGTTTATTTGGTATAATAGTGCTATCAAACCGAAAGCGAGAAATGCCGTGAAAGTCACAGAAGTCGTCGCCGCCCTCATCCGGCAGGGGGAGCGGTTCATGATCTGCCAGCGTCCCGCCCATAAGGCCAGAGGACTTCTCTGGGAGTTTGTAGGCGGAAAAGTGGAGTCGGGAGAGACCAAAGAAGAAGCCCTCATCCGCGAGTGTCGGGAGGAGCTGGCGATCACTCTGGCCGTGGGGGAGGTCTTTATGGACGTGACCCACGAGTACCCCGACCTGACGGTGCACCTGACTCTGTTCAACGCCTCCATTGCCGAGGGGGAACCACAGAAGCTGGAGCACAACGACATCCAATGGATCACCCCCGCCGAGATCGGAGAGTACGATTTCTGTCCCGCCGACGTGGAGATTCTGAAGGAGATCACAAAGAGATATGGGAAATGAGAGAATCTACGGTATGTCCTTTGCCAAGGTCTACCCCCTGCTGATCGCCAAGGCCGAGAAGAAGGGAAGGAAACGCGCCGAGGTGCTGGAAGTGACCGCCTGGCTCACGGGCTACACCCCCGAGGGGATCGAGTCCTGCCTTCTCACCGACACCACCTACGGTGATTTTTTTCGCAATGCCCCCGCTCTCAACCCCAAGCGGGAGTTAATTACGGGGACGGTCTGCGGCGTGCGGGTGGAGACGGTGGAGGAGCCCCTCATGCGGGAGATCCGCTATCTGGACAAGCTGGTGGACGAGCTGGCCAAGGGCAAGCCCATGGAAAAGATCCTACGGGGGTAAGAGCATGAAAGCACTCAAGCAAAGCAGCGCGGCGAGCTTTACCGCCGTGACTCTCGTGTACATTCTGGCCGCCGCCGTTGGAATCGCGGTCTATCGCGCCCTCCCTCTTTCGTGGTGGCTTTCCCTCCTCATCGCCGATGCCGCGGCCACCGTCGTGACCTTCGCGTTCAGCCTGATCTTCGGGAACGCCTCGGTCTACGACCCCTACTGGAGCGTCCAGCCTCCCGTGATCCTGCTCGCCTTCGCGTGGGGAAGGGAACTAACGGTACTGGGTATCCTGCTCCTCGTCGCGGTTTGCTACTGGGCCATCCGCCTCACCGCCAACTGGGCGTACACCTTCGGGAACCTCACTCACCAGGATTGGCGGTATACCATGCTCCGTGAAAAGACGGGGGTTTTCTACCCCATCATCAATTTCGTGGGCATCCACATGGTGCCCACCCTGGTGGTCTACGGCTGTATCCTCCCCGCCGTCTACGCCCTCCGCGAGGGACTGACCGCCAATATGGGCAGTATCCTGTTCCTCTGCCTTTCGATATGCGCGGCTACCTTGCAGGGCATCGCTGACATACAAATGCACCGCTATCGCAAAAACCGTACCACCCCCTTCATCCGCGTGGGGCTGTGGAAATACTCCCGCCACCCTAATTATCTGGGGGAGATCCTCATGTGGTGGGGCGTGGGACTTTCGGTGGTCTGCGCCGCTCCCCATGCGTGGTTTCTTCTGGCTGGGGCGGTAGCCAATACCGTTCTGTTCCTTGCGGTCAGCATTCCCATGGCGGACGGCAGACAGTCCCGCAAGGAGGGCTTTGCCGAGTACAGGCGGCAGACCAGAATGCTGTTGCCCATCAAGAAATAGAGGTCATTATGAATCCCTACCTGAAAAATTTGCGCAAGATCGAGTTCGTCATCACCAACGCCTGCACGGGCCACTGCAAGCATTGCTCTGAGGGAGATCACAACACCTGCGGGGAGCACATTGACCCCCAAACCGCCGCCGACGCGGTGAGAAGGATCGCCGCCGCATATGACATCCAAACCGTCATGACCTTCGGCGGAGAGCCCCTTCTGTACCCCGACGCGGTCTGCGCCATCATGACCGCCGCTCAGGAGTTAGCTATCCCCAAGCGGCAGATCATCACCAACGGCTACTTCTCCAAGGATCCCGCCCGTATCCGCGCGGTGGCGGAAGGGCTGGCCGAGAGCGGGGTCAACGACCTGCTTTTGTCGGTGGACGCCTTCCATCAGGAGACCATCCCGCTGGACGTAGTCAAGCTTTTCGCCACTGAGGTTCAGCGGGCAGGCATCCCCCTGCGGCTTCAGCCCGCATGGCTGGTGAGCGTTGATCATGATAATTCCTACAACAGAAAGACCCGTGACGTTCTCGGAAGCTTTACCGACATGGGGATCGCTGTAAACGAAGGCAATATCATCTTTCCCGAAGGGAACGCCGCAAAGTACCTCGCCGGGTATTTCACTCATGAGATCCCCGAGAACCCCTATGTGGAGGATCCCCGCGACGTGCGGTGTGCGTCCTTCTCACCGAATGGAGATGTTCTCGGAGGGAACGTATATGAGCGCGATATTTTGGAGATTATTCGGAAATATGCGCCGTGAAATGCTGAACTGATGGAAAAACAAGTGTACCTAGTTAGAGCCGCTTCAGGATCTCTGTAATAGGAGTTGGCGTAATAGAAATCCTTGTAATACTCACGGTCCTCAGGCGCTTCGTACAGAGTTTCGCAAAGAGAAACGCCGTAGAGCATGGCCAGGGACCACAGGGGCTCGGTCTGCTTGAGAACACGGATGGAATATTCCCCGGCAACGGGCAGATCCGCGAGAATGATCTCATGCGTGCCCGGCGTGACGAGCATACGCTCCTCAACTCGCTCGCCGTTGATGAAGACTGTGAAATAGGTGTTTCTGTCGCAAGTAAGCGAAAACAGAACTTTGCCTGCCATAAAACCATGGAATTCTATGCCCGAAGCGGAAAAATCACAGGTGACGCCATCCTCAAGAGTGGTCATTCTGTTGCCGAAAAACTTAAATCTGTCAAGGGAATCCACAATGCGGTAATCTCGATCAACCAGTAGATCATCGGGCTCCTCAGGTTCCTCGGTGGGCACCTCGGTGGGCTCCTCGGTAGGCTCTTCGGTAGGCTCTTCGGGGGAATCTGCTTCAGTCGGAGAAACGCTATCGGACATTGTGGGTGGAGTTGCCCGATCGCATGAAACAGCGGTCAATAAGACGGAAAAAAGGAACAGTGTTAGGAATAGCCACGATAATGCTCTTTTCATAAGTAACTCCCTTAGTGAATTCTAATACATTAAACTATGTACCAAACCATTTACGGAATGGTAGAGGCGAATAGAGAGTGACAGAATAAACAAAAATCGAGCCTAAATTTTACGATTCGGCTCGATTTTTTGTGCATTTCGTTAAAAATGCTGGGTCTCAATAATACACCCTATATTGAACAGCCTAAAGCAAGTGCACCTCTCGGTGCTGATTGGAGCGTTGAAATCAACGCTGACTATCAGAAGCGAGGAAGAAAACCCAAGAAAAAATACGCGATAAAAAACATAATATTGCCGCTATCAAAGCGTGATTACTACGCCGCGATAGCGGTTTTTCCTTCTTTTTTATTGAATTTGACCAACGACTTCGTCGATAAGGTCTTTCTCTTTTTTAACTATGATTTGTTATTTTTGGGTTTTTCAGCAGCAGGGTTCGATATTCTGTGGGGCTCATTCCGATATAATGACGAAAAGCGCGTGCAAAGTAGGAGGCACTTTCAAAGCCGCAATGCTTCCCGATCTCCTGGATTTCCAATCGCTCGTCGGCAAGCAGCTGCTGTGCCTTTTTGCAACGTGTCCGGTTGACGTAGGCAACGAAAGGATAGCCTGTATATCTGTGAAATTCGCGCGACAGATAGTATTTGCTGATTCCAACAAAGGAGGCAACATCCTCCAGGGAAAAATCCTTGTCGCAAGCTGCGTGGATATAGTCGATGGCTTGCTTGGTGTACAAAACGCCACGGTCATGGCGGTCATGGCAATCGTTTTGCTTCGAGGGGTGGCTGTGATGCTTGCAAAGCAACAGCAAAAGCTGTGACACAAGACTGCGGATCGTCAACGTCCGATAGGGGGTATCGGCTGGGGATTCGTAGGCATCGCGCAGACTCTCCAAAATTCTCGCAACATAGTCATCCTCGATCTTGATATCAAAGGTGATTTTGTTGCTGTCAAAGCCGTTTTCAAGACAAAAGGAGCGGTCGATGATCAGATAGCAGTAAACCATTTTCACGTCTCCGGCTGATAACGCGTGCAAATGGTTGGAATTGATCATCACGGTGTCGCCTTTGCAAACTTTCAAAACCTGACCGTTTACCGAAATCGAGCCATCACCATCGATGATATGAATGATCTCAACATTTTCGTGCCAGTTAGATGATCCGAACATATGGTTGGTTGGTCGAACCGATCCTGTATTATAAATAAACGGAAGCGGTGTTTGCTCTAAATGGTGATTCTCGTATTGACTCACGGTATTTTCCTCATTCGCAAAAATATGGTATGAATCGCAAGAAATTATCATTGACATCCCCATTATACACCATGTATAATAGAGCTGTCAATAAGAATTGACAAAATTGTGATATTGAGGGGGATGTTTTATGAATAAGCTCGGTGTAATGATCGTGCTGACTACAGGTACGGATATTCTGCTGGAAATGAAAAAGGCGAAGGAGATCGGTTGCGGGTGCTGTCAGCTCTGCGTTTGGGATCCTACGTTATATACCGATTTATTAGCAGAGGAGATCGTTTGCGCATCTAAGGAAACCGAGATTGAGGTCTCCACTCTTTGGGCAGGCTGGTCGGGTGCTAAGGAATGGAATTTCACGGGTGGACCCGTGACCCTTGGACTTGTTCCTGAGGCATATCGCATGAAGCGCACCGAGGAGGTTCTTGCGGGTGTCGATTTTGCTGTGAAAATCGGATGCTCCCGTGTGGCAACGCACGTAGGCTTCCTGCCGGAGAACGTGAACGATCCACAGTATGGTGGCGTGATCGCGATCCTGCGTTATATCGTAGCGTATTGCAAGAAGAAGGGTATCAACTTTCTGTTTGAAACGGGACAGGAAACCCCTGTGACCCTGCTTCGCGTAATCGAGGAGCTTGGCTTTGATAACGTAGGGATCAACATGGACACCGCCAATCTGATTCTGTATGGCAAGGCAAATTCCGCTGATGCAATCTTGGTATTTGGGAAATACGTGATGGATACGCATATTAAGGATGGCTTTTATCCCACCGACGGAATGCGACTTGGACGTGAGGTGGCTGTGGGTAGTGGCCTTGCGGACATTCCGGAGGTAATCAAGCGTCTGCAGGCGGTGAATTACACGGGTAACTATATTATTGAGCGTGAGATCAGCGGAGAGCAACAGACCAAGGATATCATCGACACGCTCGCATTTCTTAAGAGTGTTTTGAGACAAGAGAGGTAAATCAAAATGTTGAAGGCGGCTATCATAGGATTTGGCGGGATCGCCAAGTCGCACAGAATGGGTTATGCAAATCTTAAGGCGCAAGGCAAGGTTGAGCTTGTTTGTGCGTGCGATATCGACCCCGAGGCGGTCAAGCGAAGGATCGTGACAAATATAGACGGAGAGGCAAGTGAGATTGACGAGGAGATCCGCTTCTATACCGATCTTGACGAAATGCTTGATAAAGAAAAACTTGACTTTGTTGACATATGCGCCCCTACATTCCTCCACGCCGAGCTTTCAAAAAAGGTGCTTGGCTGCGGAATACACGTTCTTTGTGAGAAGCCCATGGCGCTGAGCTTTTCGGATTGTGAGGAAATGATCCAAGCGTCCAAGAATGCGGGAAAGGAGCTTATGATCGGTCAGTGTCTCAGATTCTATCCCGCATTTGACTACATAAAGGCGGTTGTTGACGACAAAAGATTCGGTAAGGTCATTGGCGGCTTCTTCAGCCGTTTGAGTGCGCCCCCCACCTGGGGCTGGGAAAACTGGTTTATGAATCCCGAGCTTTCCGGCGGATGCATTACCGATCTTCATGTCCACGACGTTGATATTATCAGATATCTCTTGGGCGAACCCGAGGCCGTAAGCTGTCGCGCATCCACAAGCGTTTGCGTAAACGACACGGTCCACACTTCCTTCTATTACGGCAATACTCCCATCACCGCTATCGGCGATTGGTCGCTTTTCGGTTTTCCCTTCAACGCAAGTTGCCTTATCGACTTTGAGTGTGCAACCGTAACCTACGGTGCTGCGCTCACGGTCTATCCCAAAAACGGCGATAAGCCGTACGATGTTGAGCTTGCAGCTGTGAGCGGGTATCAGGGTGAGATCGACTATTTCTGCGATGTTATTGAAGGTAAAATAAAGAACGATAAAAATCCTGCGTCCAGCGCCGCAACCACGATACGTCTTATTGAGCGTATGCGTGAGAGTGTAAGCGAGGGTGGAAAAATACTTTCTTTCCGCTAACTTACTATCGTCTGCTTTGGGCTTTAGAAATACATTTTGAGAACGAATTTCGCACGCTTGGCGTTATATCGAAATCCAAAGTCTTTCGGGTCAATATCGCACTCTTGCGTATACATGCAAAAGGCCTGATGATCTAAATCACCAGGTCCTTTCTTGTCTATGAAGTTGTAGTAGATCTCCACCTTGTCGTCATAGAGGACGATCTCTTTCACGAGCAGTCGGATCATCGAATACGGCTCTTTCTTCAGCGCTTTATACTGCTACCGATTGGTTCGGTCAATGTTCTTCCTTTTACGGCGCTTTTTTGCTATACTCAAAGAAAAAACGGAGGTAGCTTATGAAAGAAATTCAAGTGAAAGATAACGATACGGGCTTGCAGATATTCATCAACGGTACGCCTGACATACGGCAGATACCGAAGGAGCTGTCTGATGCCTATATTGCAGGTCTGGAACGGCGAATGACTGAGGACATTCTAAAGGAGAATGAGCAGGTAGAAACATCTTGAAGTATTAACGAATATGAACTAACACCTCGGAGGACGCAGAGAATTTTGCCTGCGTCCTCTAGGTTTATTAAAAAAGCGTGTCAACAAGGACGATTGTCCACAAAAGTCCAGCAAGGTTCTTAAAAGTATAAAAAAATAACAAAAACTCCCCGAAAGAGCTTTACATTCCGGAAAAATTGTGGTATAATATTATAAATATTAATGCTTTTCGGGGGAAGGCTTATGACAGAAGAACTATTTACAGTCATACAGGCTGCTGAGTATTTGCAAGTTTGTGAAAAAACTGTTCGTAGACTTATTAATTCTAAAACACTTGCCGCTTCAAAGGTGGGTAAAAGTTGGAGAATTAAGAAATCTGATATAGATAATTATTTATCCGCAACCTCAAATTTATCGAAAGGAGCAATCGTCAATGAGTGAGGAATTGATTCAACGAAATTTGGTCGAAGCTCCTGAAAAAATGGGAGATTGGAATTTTTACAATATAGGCGCAACTACTCTAAAAGCACTAAAGGGCGCTAAAATCATTCCTGAACGCGATTACGAAGAGTATGAAAGCAAGAAGCCAGACGCACTCATTGTGAAGAAACCATTAGTTATTGCCGCCATTGAATACAAAAAACCATCCGAGCTTCGCACAGAAAAACAAATTAAAAAAGCAATTGCTCAAGAACTCGGCACAGCCCAAGCATTGCAAGCCAAAATTTATATTGTAACTGATGGTACAAAATCATTTTGGATTAACCCTGCAACAGGTAAAGAAATTATCCAAGAGGATGGAAGCAAAATAACCTTCAACTTTGACAAGAAAAGTACCGATTGCATTACATTAATTAACAAAATTCGTTCTTCCATAAGCGCGACAAACGATCAACTTAAGGAAGCGGCTTCTGTTGATCCTCTCCCCCTCGCTGAAAAAGTTTGGCAGGATTTATGGGCTGTTTCTGGTGCTACTCCCGAAAACTGCTTGTACACCTTTGTTGAGATCTTCATATTCAAATATTTGAGTGACCTTAGTGTGCTCAAAGGAATGTATTCGTTCTATAATTTGCTCGGAATGTATTCAGGCAATAACGAAAATGAAGTCTTGGAATACTATGCTTCTACGGTTCGTGTTAAGATCAAAGAACTGTTCCCCGGCAATCCTAAAGATAAGACTACAATTATTAACGGAACAATCTTTGTTTCTAAAGATGACAAAGCTGTTTCGGGATACGCAACCGTATTTCACAAGATTCTTAAACGTTTTAATGAGTTCGGCACACTTGAAAATATTGACTATGATTTCAAGAGCAAGCTTTTTGAAACTTTCTTAAAGGAATCTATCAGCAAGAAGAACTGGGGACAATACTTTACCCCGCTGAAGGTTGTGCGAGCTATTGTAAATATGGTAGAGATTACTTCGGGTATGGAAATATGCGACCCCGCGTGTGGTGTTGGAAAGTTCCTTCTTGAGCCTATTTTACACGACTTGCACAAATTCTATCTCGTGCAGGGTGATGAGTTAAAGCCGCAGATTACGCTTTACGGCTACGACAAGGGCTTTGATAAGGATGAACAAAAAACCATTATCTTAGCAAAAGCGAATATGCTGATTTATATGTCTGGTATGATTCGCGAACATCCCGATATGACTCAAAAGTTTGCACAACTGTTTAATGATACGTTCCTATTGCAGACCAACTCAATTTTGGGAACATTGGCAAAGCCTATAGAGGATAAATTTGATTTAATTCTTACTAACCCGCCGTATGTTATGAGCGGAAGTAGCAATTTGAAAGAAGAAATTGCGAAGCAGGATGAACTCAAAAAATACTTTTCTATCAGTGCTATGGGTATCGAAGGTCTGTTTATGGAGTGGATCGTTCGTGCATTAAAACCAGGTGGAAAGGCATTTGTGGTTGTTCCCGATGGTATTATGAATCGTAGCAACGATAAAAAATTAAGAGATTTCATCCTTGAAAAATGCATTATTGATGCGGTTATTTCACTCCCACTTAATACTTTCTTTACAACCAACAAGAAAACATACATTCTTGCTCTAACCAAAAAGACAACCGTAAATATCGGTGGTGTTGAAACTCTTGAAAAGCAGACTACCCCTGTATTCACATATCTTTGCTCTGAAATCGGTGAGTCCAGAGATGTTAATAGGTTCGATATTTCTCAAAATGATTTGGAAAACGCTTCAGACTTATTCAATATGTTTAAAGGTGCCAAAGCCAAGTTCAAGACACCAGATAAGCGCTGTAAAATCATAGATATCGACGATTTTTATAATGGTAGCCATTGGTCTGTGGATAGATGGTGGTCAAGAGAAGAAAAAATCGATTTGGGAGTGGAGGATGTCATTGATTCTGTTACGCTGGAAGATTATATCAGTATGGTTGGAGATGCAGCCTCTGCACTTATGGAATTCGATGAACCTCTGCGAGAACTTGTAAAAAAAAAATCCGAAATAATTAATAGCACTGAAGTTGCTCTTAATGATCCCAATCTATTTTCTCTGTCTATTGGAAAACGCTTGTTACGTAAAGATTACTTTGATGGACATGGTGAAATACCTGCATACAGTGCAAATGTTTTCACACCATTTGTTTATACAAGTCAGTCTAACATAGATGACTGGACGGTTCCTTATGTCATATGGGGCATTGATGGAGATTTTGCGTTTAATGTTATGCCTGCCGGCGTAAAATTTGCGACCACGGATCATTGTGGAGCAATAAAGATTCTTCATCCAGATATCAATCCATACTATGTTGCATATATCCTAGAGGAAAACAAGCATAAGTATGGTTTTGATAGAGGTTTGAGAGCATCGCTAACAAATATGAGTCGTATTACAATTTCAATTCCCATCGACACAGATGGGAATTATGATGTTGCCGCTCAAAGTAGCATAGCGGATTCTTTGCAAGGAATGCATCAACTTCGAGAGACGATTTTTGAAAAAAAGGCAGCCATAGAGGGTGTCAAGATCGTACTGGATGATGAAAATTTCACATTTAAATACTACCCGTTATCAATGCTTTTCGACACTCTCAAAGGATCATCCAAATATACAAAAAAATACGGAAATATTCATAGCGGAGAATATCCTGTATATTCTGCATCCAGCCAAAAACCACTAACTTTTATCGATACGTTTGATTTTGATGGTCGATATATGACATGGTCAACAAATGGTTTTGCCGGAACAATGCTTATACTCCATGGAAAGTTTTCGATTAATGGAGATCGCGGGATCTTGGTGCCTAAAAACAACCGAACCGATTTGAATTTTGACTATATGAAATTCACGTTGGAACCAATTTTTAGAGAAATGGCAAAAGGAAGAAAAGGTGATAACGGAGAGGATGAATTTACAAAACTATATCCTTCGATGATTTCTGATATTATGATTCCCATGCCAATTGATATCAATGGAAACATTGATCTATCTGCACAAGAACAGATAGCCGCCAAATATTTAACTGTTCAACAATGTCAACAAGATGTGGTTAATAAGCTGAACAGTTTAATTAAACAAAAAATCAACATCTAATCTGGCATTTAGTTTTGCCGCTATCAAAGCGTGATCCACACGCCGTGATAGCGGCCTTTTTTTACGCTCATTCAACCTCGCGCTTCATTCCCATGACCCTGCTCAAAAATGCAAAGCTGCATTCAAGCGGAGAAAGTTTCGTGTGAGTGTGTATCACTCTTGTAAGAGTTGCATGTAACCGTATGTGTCTTCTATACAAAAGTGTCCAGCAGATAATCAAAAATGGATAGCCCCATCAGTGGACTTTTGAAAAGATTTTCTGTATCATATAGTCAACGAGGCGGGGTTTGGTTGGGAAGATGATCGGTTCAGGCTACGTTTTGGCCCGGTAGATGATGGGAACAGGTGGGGTAAATGTCCTTACGTTTTTTCTGAAACGCTCTATAATTAAAGTGCAAACGGAACCCAAGCAAACCATTTCAATCACAATATGTAATATGTAATCAACGGACAAGCCGAGATGTAAGTTGTCAAATTTGTTCAGGTGGCCACCGCAACAAATAGTAAGGCAGACCGAGATTAAATAAAGGGCATCTCTAATAACTCAACGTGCGGCGAGCGGCGAGAAGATTTTTCGTCGGCCCGCTTGCGGGCGCTAATCAAAAAACCGCGCGTATAGTTGATCCTATGCGAAGGTTTTTTGTAACGAATGACGGAAAAGATTCCGTC
>JAFULU010000293.1 GCA_017483125.1 Clostridia bacterium | reverse complement strand
ATGTCCACGGCGGTTAGGCTATTTGTAAGGTTTTTGCCCACGTTGATGACTGCGGCCACCTTGGAGAGGAAGTCTGGGTCGGTCAGGAGGGTGTCCGCGCCGCCGTAGTTGTCGAATTTATCGTTGAAGTTGTGGGGGTTGGGGTCGAACTTGCGATCGAAGTAGTGGGCGTGGGTGTCGGTGTAGCGGGGCATGGGGACCTCCTTTGGTGTCGTTGGGTCTATTATAGCACAGATGGGGGGATCTTGCAAGAGGGAGACCGCAGGTTTTTGGGCCTGCGGTCTGATTTATAGACTTTTGATAAATTCCAGCAAACGCATTTTTTGCTTGGGCGTGAGCGTGGCTACTGCCATGGAGAATTCGTCGTTCTCGTCACCCTCGTCAAAGAAATCCTTCAGGCTTACGCCCAAAGCATCACAGATCATTTCCAAATGATCGACGGTGATACGAGACTGACCCAATTCGACCCGCCGCAAGTGGGACTGGGATACACCCGACAGCTCTGCCAATCGGTTCTGTGTATATCCTGCCTTCTCTCTCAGTTCTGAAATGCGTTTACCTACATTCATATAATCGCCCCTTGTTAGTCTTATACAAATATTTTACATTATTTTTTGCCTGCAAGTTAGTCTTATACGCTTGCAAAATTAGTCTTATAGTGCTATAATATAGTCGTATAAGAATAACGGAGGTGTATTATGGCAGGAAATGATGTACTTAATCGAGCAAACAAAGAAAAGAAAGATGAATTCTATACCCAACTCACCGATATCGAAGCTGAACTACAGCATTACACACATCATTTTGAAGGAAAAACTGTCCTTTGTAATTGCGATGATCCTTATGAAAGCAATTTTTTCAAATTCTTCGCTCTGCAATTCAATAGACTCAAGCTTAAAAAGCTTATAGCTACATGTTATGATTCTTCTTCGGTCGCAGGAGAACAACTTTCTATTTTCCCAGATAAACATCCCTATATGATTCAAATCACAGAGGTCACGGACGAAAACGGTGACGGTGCCATTGATTTGGCGGATGTAGAGCACTTACTAAAAAACAGGAAAAATGTTATACGTAGATTGAAAAACGGCGACTTCCGATCTGCCGAATGCCTATCTGCCTTAAAAGAAGCAGATATTGTTGTCACAAACCCTCCCTTCTCCTTATTTCGGGAGTTTATGGCTTTATTGATGCAGTATAATAAAAAATTCCTAATTATCGGCAACAAAAATGCCATTACATATAAAGAAATTTTTCCGTTAATTAAGGAGAATTTGATCTGGACAGGATGCCGCGGTTTTGCGGGCGGAATGTGGTTTTTTTCTGACTATGAGGGAAAAACGGAAAAAATAATTGGGGGCAAAAAGGTCATAAATGTTCCTTCTATCTGGTTCACCAATCTCGATCACCACAAGCGTCATGAAAAAATAGACCTTTATAAAACTTATTCACCCGATGAATACCCTCATTATGACAACTATGATGCTATTGAAGTCGGCAAGACCGCCGAAATTCCTTGCAATTATTATGGAATTATGGGGGTTCCAATAACCTTCTTAGATAAATACAATCCCGATCAATTTGAAATAATGGGTATGTGCGAAAATATGGACTTGTATGGTTTGAAAACAAGGATTTATACCAGCGAAGAATGTAAGCAAAGATACCTAGAGTTGTTTGGCAAGAACGGCACATATGACCTAAATGCCGCTGGTGTCGTCAATGGCAAGAAAGTATATCAGAGAATACTAATAAGGAGAAAACAACATGAAAATAAAACTCCATGAGATCACCGTCTGCGAGGTCTTCAACGGCTACCGCAACGACGACGAGAGCGGTCAGGTCGTGGCCTACGGGGGTCTGCTCAACGTCCGTCCCGCCTATCAGCGGGAGTTCGTCTACGACGACAAAAAGCGGGCGGCGGTCATGGATTCCATCCTCCATGACTTCCCGTTGAACGTCATGTACTGGTCGAAGAACGAGGACGGCACCTATGAGATGCTGGACGGTCAGCAGCGCACCATCTCTGTCTGCGAGTGGCTGGCCAACCACTACTCCATTTTCGCCAATCCCCTTCATCCCGATTCCCCTTACTACGCAGACACCTCCCCCGAGATCACCGAAAGAGTGTTGGACTACAAGCTCATGATCTACATTTGCGAGGGCACGAACGAGGAAAAGCTGGACTGGTTCAAGGTCATCAATATCGCGGGGGAGCGGCTGACGGATCAGGAGCTTCGCAACGCCATCTACACGGGTCAATGGCTCTCGGATGCCAAGCGCTATTTCAGCAAGCGGCAATGCGTCGCCTACAAGCTGGGTGAGCGCTACATGAGCGGCACTCCTATCCGTCAGGACTACCTACAAACCGTTCTCTTCTGGATCTCCTCTGCCGAGGGTAAGACCATCGAGCAGTACATGGCCGAGCATCAGCACGATACCCACGCCACGCCCTTGAAGCAGTACTACAAGAGCGTTCTGGATTGGGTGGAGCTGACCTTCCCCACCTATCGGGCCAAGCTCATGAAGGGGCTGGATTGGGGTCTGCTCTACAACGAATACGGGCAGAAGGTATACGATCCCAATGCCTTGGAGAGCGAGATCAAAAGGCTTTTGACGGATGATGACGTGACCAAGCAAAAGGGAGTCTACGAATACCTGTTGAGCGGGAAGACCAAGGAGAAGGCTCTGTCCATCCGCCAGTTCACCGAGAACGAGCGGCGGACCATGTACGAGCGGCAGGGCGGTATCTGCCCCATGTGCAAGGCCGAGGGCAAGGAGAAAATCTGGGCGATCGAGGAGATGCACGCCGATCATATCCTGCCTTGGAGCAAGGGCGGTCACACCACCCTGGAGAACGGGCAGATGCTCTGCCGCGATCACAATCTGGCCAAGTCCGCGAAATAAGAAAAGCCCCGACGGCGCAAAATGCCGTCGGGGTATTCGTTTTTGGGGGTGTTCACCAGACAAACGGGATCAAACGGTACCTGACCTTCCTCGTATACTCCTCATACCCCGCCAGCTCCGCCGTCAAAAGCTTCTCTTCCCCCTGGATGCGGACGACCATGATGACGGGGTAGAGGGCGAAGGGGATGAGGGCGTACCAGGAGCCGAGGATCAGGGGGAGGGCCAGGAACATGACCGTGGAGGCCGTGTACATGGGGTGGCGCACCACGGCGTAGAGGCCTGTGGAGATGACAGTCTGCCCCTCCTCCACCTTGATCGTGCGGGACAGGTAGGCGTTCTCCCGCATGACCTCGGCGTAGAAGGCGTAGCCCACGAGGAACAGCACCGAGGCGACGATGACCACGGGCAGGGGGACCTTGGACCAGCCGAAGCGGAAGTCCAGACCCGCGAGGATGAAGCCGCTGAGGAAGATGAGGCCCATGACAGCCACCACGCCTTTTTGGGTGCCTTGCTTTTCCTTTACGTCCAGCCGCTTGGCGAGGAGGTCGCGGGCGCGGGCGAGCATGACGATGCCCATGAGGAGCATGGGGACGAAGAGGAGGCAGAGGAAGAGGAGGCCGCCGGGGTAGCGGATGGTTCCTGCGGGGAGGAAGAGGAGGAGGGCGACCAGGAGGAGGCCTGCGATGAATTTGGTGAGGGCGTTGAGAAAGAGCTTCATAGTTTTTCCTCCTAACAATAACGGGGGGTGAGCAAAAGCGCGGGTGGCGCGGAAGCTTTTAGAGGATCATTCTGTATCCAAATAGACAAGCACCTCCCTGCCCTGCCACCACAGCTTCAATGCTTGCCTTGCTGTAGTAATATCAGGGTCCGGATACTCAAATTCTGCGCTCCAATCTGCTTCCTCTATGCGTTCAACAAAGCGCAATACCGTGATTTTTCCCAATACCCCGCAATTCCGCAAGGCAGTATCGGGACAGGTCTCTGTGATGTGTTCAAAACGGCGAAGTGCGTTTTCCGTCAGATCGTTGAAATATTCACTTTCCGGATCGGACTTTCTATTCTCCTCATAGGCAAGCCAAAATTCAACGGATGCCAGCCAAAACTCATAGTCAAACCGCGACGGATAGGCGACAACGGCTTCTCTGGCCAGCCAATACATTTCCTCGTTTCTGTTCCCCTTTTGCCATAGGTCATACGCTTCATCATACAGGGCAGGCTTGGTATCCTGACTGTTGCTTTCGATGCCTAAAAGGGCATCTGCGGATACATCCAGTGCTTGGGTCAAGATGGGAAGAAACGTGATATCGGGATAGGTGATACCGCGCTCCCATTTAGAAACCGCTTGGGAAGATATGCCCAGTCTTTCTGCCAGCTTTTCCTGCGTCATTCCCTTGGCTATACGCAGTGCTCTAATTTTTGATCCGATCGTGCTATTCATAGAACACACCCCTTATTTTGATGTATTTATGATATCACATCTCGTTTCAAAAAGCAAGGACGGATTTGGACAGTCAAATCAAACCGCAGGTTAAGTCCATCAAATTATTGAAGTTTCTTGAAAGGGGTCAAGGGTAAAACTTCTTGAAAGAAGT
>JAFULU010000027.1 GCA_017483125.1 Clostridia bacterium | reverse complement strand
CGGATGTTCTCCACGGTCAGCTCCTTGCCGTGCTCGTAGCAGAAGATGGTCTTATGCTCGGCACCGTGGAACTGGAAGGTACGGCGGATATCCTTCATGAGGAGCATGAGGGACATATAGCCGACGAGGAGAATGAGGCGGATGGAGGTCATGCAGAGGGACTGCAAGAAGCGGTTGTTCTGGGGGAAGTTGGGAATATGGGCCTCCATGACGTCCTTATAGAGGAAGGAGGGCAGGAAGAAGAACAGGCCGATCATAATGGCCACGGCGAAGAGCACCGACACCACCATGATGGCGGTCATCATGAAGGAGGACTCCTTCTTCTTTTCGGCGGGGCTTTCCACTGTAGCTTCCGAAGGATCCGTGGCGGCTTCGGTCGCCTCGGGAACGGACTCAACCGCGTCGGCGGTGACATGCTCGGCGGCTTCGGTAGCGGACTCCGCCTCCAAGGGAACGGGGGTCTCCTCGGCTGTGGGTACGGGTTCACCCTTCTTAGCGGCCTTTTTGGCGGCTTTTTCGGCCTTCTTGGCGGCCTTCTTCTCGGCCTTTTCCTTTTCCATCTCGGCCTCGATCTCCTCCAGGCCCGAGATCTCGGCGGAGCGCATGAGGCACTTGTAGCCGAAGGTCATGGAGTCGATGAAGCCCACCACACCGCGGATGATGGGCCAGCGGAGAATGGCGGGGCGTTCCTTCCCCACCGTGGGGAAGGTCTCCAGGACGATCTCGCCCCGGGGGTTGCGGACGGCCATGGCGGTGGTCTTGGGACCCCGCATCATGATGCCCTCCATGAGGGCCTGACCGCCAATGGAGGTCTTTCTCACGGGGCAGGCGTTGTTTGTATGCTTACTCATAGGTAGTTCCTTTCAGGGTCTGACGACAGGTCAAACATTGTATCACGGTATTGTACCACGAAGATATGAACTCCGTGTGAATGCGGGAGGTGAAAAAGTTTTTTCGGGGCGGGGGATTGCGACAGGTTTCGTGGGGGGAGGGGGGTATAATGAGGGTAGAGTATCAAATTTGGGTTTGTCGGTGGGTTCTTGCGCCCTACGGGCGCATATCGAGCCGCTTTCGGCGGCATATCGAACCGCGAAGGCCTACGCCGAGCGGTATATCGAGCACGGGCGGGCTCGTCCGCTCGTGCATATCGACAAAAAAACAGTCGATATACGCCTTGCGGCGTTCGATATGTGCTTCGCTTCACTACGCACTCGATATTCCGATTCGGTCTTGCCCGAATCGGATCGATATGCGCCCCTTTGGGGCGCGTGACGGGCTCTGCCCGATAAACCCCAATTTTCCAACAAGAAAGGAACGCCATCATGCAATGTCAGCGTTGTTCAAAAAAGAAAGCCACGGTCTTCTACCGTGAAAGCGTAAACGGCCGTGTCAAGGCTCTGCGGCTCTGCGGAGAGTGCGCCGAGATACTGGAGCAGGCGGGGGAGCTGGAGGACATGGGAACCGTCCTGTCGGTGTCCCCTTCCCCTCTGCTCGTGTGCGATGAGGGGGGGTGGCCTCTCCCTCTTTCCGCGGATGAGGTGGACAAGCCCGCCGTCTGCCCCCATTGCGGTGGGGACTTTACCGAAATGGCCGAGCAAGGGCGGTTGGGGTGCTCCGCCTGCTACACGGTCTTCGGCGACCGACTGGCCGCGCCTCTGCAAATTCTCCACGGGCGGGTGACCCACGCGGGACGGGCGTCGGCGGGGTACAAGGCCCGCAAGGAGACCGAGCGGCGGCTTTTGGATCTGCGGGAGCGGCTGCGGTTGGCGGTATCCGCCGAGGAATACGAGCGGGCGGCGGCTCTGCGGGATGAGATCCGCGGGCTGGAAGCCTCGCTGTAAGGAGGTTTGTTATGTCTTGGTATCACGTAGCCGGCAATCAGCAGGACACCGCTGTGTGCACCTGCATCCGTCTGTCCCGCAATCTGGCGGGGTACCCCTTCCCTGCCCGTCTGGATGCGGCGGGGGCGAGGGAGATCATTGGTAAGGTGGGGGCTGTGCTGGAGAAGAACGGCTTTGTTTCCACCGACTTTGCCGAGATCTCTCGCGGGGCGGCGGAGTCCCTGGCCGAAAAACGCTTTGTCGGTCCCCGCTTTGCCCGTGAGAGCCTGCCCCACGTGCTCTACCTCAACGACCCCTGCAACCTGTCGGTGGCGGTCTGCGAGGAGGATCACATCCGCATCCGCTGTATCCTGTCAGGGCTGTCCCTGAAGGATGCCTACGAGGGGGCGGCCAAGGTGGAGTCCCTTCTGGACGGGGAGATGGAGCTGGCCTTTGACGGGAAAATGGGGTATCTGACCGCTTCTCCCGCAAATATCGGCACCGCCATGGAGGCCTCGGTCATCCTCTCTCTGCCTCTGCTGGCGGTCAGCGGGCGCATGGAGGGGCTATCCCGCCGCGGGGAGCGGATGGGGCTGTCTCTGCGGGGGATCGGAGGGGACGGGAAGCCCTTTTTCGGGGGGCTTTGCCGTGTGTCCAACCGCGTGACTCTGGGGGTGCGGGAGGAGGAGATCCTTTCGTCCCTGGAGGCCGCCGTTCAGTCCCTTGTGACCGCCGAGCGGGAGCTGCGGAGCGGACTGCGGGGGGAGGAGCTGGACCGCGTGACCGATCGCATCTGCCGCGCCGAGGGGGTATTGCGCCACGCCCATGCCCTTTCGGTCGCTGAAGCGGTGGAGCTTCTGGGGCTTTTGCGCCTGGGAGCGGCCATGGGGATCACCCGCGGGGTCCGGGTGGAGGTACTGACCGCCCTGCTCACCGAGGCCATGCCCGCCACCCTGACCCTTGGGGCCGAGCCGCCCGTCAGGGATCGGGGGGAGGAGGACAGACTGCGGGCGAGGGTGGTGCGTGAGAGGGCGTTTGGGGAATGATTTGGGTTTATCGGGAGAAGTCCGAAATGCAATATGCAAAATGCAAAAAGCAAAATCAGAGGACGGGAGCGGCAGCCTAATAATCATTTGTCACAAAATGCATCACGGGGGATGACCTTTTAGGTATTTCTCTTGCAATGGCATACCATAAAACGGGCT
>JAFULU010000292.1 GCA_017483125.1 Clostridia bacterium | reverse complement strand
CGTCCTTGCCTTCCCCTGGGGGGAAGGTGGCGCGCCCGTAGGGCGTGACGGATGAGGGTCACACAAACGGTTTCCTCTCGGCTCATACTCTTCGATAAATCCAAATTTGAACGCAAAGCCCCCACCGAAGATCATTTTGAAAGGAGCTCCCCATGTCCTACTCCGTCATTCCCATGACCCCCGAGACTACCCCCGCCGCCGTGGCCATCTGGAACCGGGTGGTGGAGGATGGGGTAGCCTTTCCCCAGACCGAGCCGCTGACCCTCGAAGCGGGCGCCGCCTTCTTCGCCGAGCAGACCCTGACCGCCGTGGCGGTGGACGAGGACGGGACGGTGCTGGGGATGTACATCCTCCACCCCAACAATATCGGCCGTTGCGGTCACATCGCCAACGCCAGCTACGCCGTGGCCCGTCATGCCCGCGGGCGGGGCGTGGGGGAGGCCCTGGTGCGGGACAGCCTGAAGCAGGCCAAGGCCTACGGCTTTACGGTCATGCAGTTCAACGCCGTGGTGGCCACCAATACCGTGGCACTCCACCTGTATGAAAAGGTGGGCTTTACCCGTCTGGGGGTGATCCCCAAGGGGTTTCGGTTGCCTGACGGGACGTATGCGGATATCGTGCCGCAGTATATGGAGCTGTGAGATTTGCCGTAATCGAATGAAAGGAGGCACTATGGATCCCCTTGTTTCCCTGTTCGTGTTCCTCTCGACCTTTGCCGTGGGCTTCCTGTATACTCTTTGGAAGCCTGTCCGACACGTCACGCTGAACTCCCTGCTCGCCGTCATTCCTTTTCTCGTGTTCTTTTTATCCAACGTGTGCCTTGGCGGGAGCGCCCTGCACGAAGCCGAGACGGCCTATGAGCTGTACGAGGCGGGACACTACTACCTCTGTTCCCACGGTACGTACACCGAGGTCACCTACGGAGTCTATCTCTTCATGATGATCCTGGAGATCGTCAGCTTCGCGCTGTGCGGGTTTGCATTCGGCCGCATCATCGTCAGCGCGTTTGACGGGACAGATTGAGAAGGATCGGGTGAGGAGATAGCCACAAATTGGGGTTTATCGGGGAGCTTGAGAATGCAAAGTGCAAAATGCGAAATGCAAAATGAATGAAGCCTTTTGCTTCGCAAAAGCCTATTTTATGGTAAGATTTTTCGATCAAACACCCGAAAAGCATTGCCCTGTATGGACTATCCATAATCGAAAGCCGTTATCGTACCGCCGCTTCGCTCTTGATTTTGCATTTTGCATTCTGCATTTTGCATTTCGGTCGCAGACCGATAAACCCAAATTTGAAATCCTTCCTCCCGCGAAGAACCCCGACAGGCACAAAACCTGTCGGGGACCTTTTCTTATAGGTGAATATCACTCCACCCGCAGATTATACAGCGACACCCTCGTGTCGGTCATGACGAACTCCACGCCACCCTCGATCATAGGGCAGTCCACCACGGCGTACTGGGAGCCGTCGATCCAGACCGATACGCAGGAGGGCGCGGTCTCGATACGGAAGATGTGGAAGTCGTTGGAGGTGAAGAAGAAGTGGTCGCGGTAGTAGAGGGTGGTCTCCACGCCGTCCACGACGTCCACCAGCTCCAGGACCTGGCGGCTGACACGGAAGCGCAGCTCGCGGTAGGACTTCCCGCCGTCGCGGATCGAGAAGCGGTAGCCGTAGCCCACCAGATCGCGGCTGTAATCGTAATGCTCTGGACGGACGGCGGCCTCGATGGCGAAGAGGGATTTTTCCCCGCGGACGGGGAGGCAGCGGGTGGTGAGGTCGGCGGTCAGACCCACCAGGATCTTGCCGTTCTCAAAGAAGGCGGACACGCCCTCGTCGGTGACGAAGTCCTTGTCCAGCTTCTCCAGGAACACGGCCTTGCGGCGGTTCAGAAGTCCCTCCTCGTCCACGACGGAGGTGAGGACGCACCGGTCGAAGATGGCGAAGTTCTCGGGATTGGTGCCAACGCTCTTGAAGCCGATGAAGACGTCGTGCTCCTCTGCGTCCTCGGCCGAGAGGGTGAAGGTCAGGGTGACGGCGGTGGGACGGGGGCAGATGAAGGTCTGCTCGGTTATGATCTCCCCCGTCTGAATGCGGGAGATATAGAGGGTGGCTCCCTCCTCACCCGTCAGCAGCTCGGCGGTGACGGTGTGGGTGCCTGCCAGCAGGTGGAGGCCCTGGGCGGCGGCTACCTCGCCCTTGTCAAAGGCCTCGATACAGCCCTTCTCCTTGTCGGCGTAGATGACGGTATGGATGCAGTCGGGGTCGCTGTTGCGGAAATAGGTCCAGTTGGCCATACCGCCCAGGGTGAAGTCACCGTTGCGGAATTGGTTGGTGGAGTGGACGCCGCAGTCGGTCAGGACGTTGGTGCAGGCGATGGGGCCCAGGGTGCAGTTACCCACGTAGCGGTTGCCGAAGATGCGGACGTTCTTGACGGGGGAGTAATCGTCGGTCTCGCAGTTATCGAAGGGCTGCTTACCCGCATAGGGGTTGTCGGGCCAAGTGCCCACGGGGTTGACCGAGGTGAGGAAGTTATCGTAGGCGTAGACCCCGTCGATTTCCTCCCGCTCCTGGTTGGGATCCGAGGTGCCCCAGGTGATGAAGGCCAGGGCCTTACCGCCGCCCGAGTTGATGTAGGAGTGGGCCGTGGTGATGTCCCGACAGCCGTTGTCCTCCTCCATCATGTTGGTCCACCACAGGATGCCGCGGGGATCGTAGTAGTGGCAGGACATGACGATGCCGTCGTCGTTGGACTGCATGAAGCAGCGGTTCACGAAAACGTGCTTGGCACCCGCCACGCCGAAGCCGTCGCCGCTGACGCACTTGACCTCGTGGAGCTTGACGTTGGCGATGTAGACGTTGGTGGAGTGGTTGAACTCGGTGTGGTAGTTGTTGGAGCGGGTGATCTCCACGTCCTGACAGACACAGTGATCCACGCAGAAGAAGCCCAGGGGGATGCAGTGGATGCGGTCGGGACAGCCCGTGGCGTAGCCGGGCATACCCACGCCCTCCACCGAGCCCGTGTCCATCATGCGGATGGTGCCGTGACCCGTCACCTTGAAGTGGTGGATGTTGGCGGCCTGGATGAGGGGGAGGTTGGAGACGTGGAGATTATGGGTCCAGTTGATGCCGGGGATCACGCCGTCGTGGCCGTAGGTGACCTCGTAGTCGTAGTCATCCTTCAGCTGGGACTGCCAGAGGATGGCGCCCTTCTCGAAGTGAAGCTCGGTGTTGGAGCGCAGGAGGATGTTGGTGACGATATAGCGGCGGCCGTAGAAGTCGGACGAGCCGGGGAGGACGATCCGACCGCCTCCCGCCTTGGCTACGGCGTCGATGGCGGCCTGGATGGCCTCGGTATCGTTGGTCACGGCGTCGCCCTTGGCGCCGAAATCAGTGACCGAGACGGTGTAGTCGGGGAGATCGAAGGGGTAGGGGTTCTTATCGAAGTCCTCGTAGTTCTCGATGTAGAAGCGGTCGCAGAGCCACAGGGGGGCCTTACCCTCGGCCTCGGCGAAGACCGCGAACTGGTAGGGCAGGCGGGTGGTGTACTCGTCCCGCAGGGGGATATTGTCGATGGTCACCTCGCCCAAGCCGTCCGCGGGGATTTCGCACGCCCCCACCAGCCGCTTGCCCGCGGGGGTGTCCTTCTCGTCGGCCATGGTGGTGGTGTAGAGCTTGATCTCACCGCCCGCGTAGGCCGAAAGGGACTCGGTGCCGAGGAGACTTCCCTTGAAGGTGATGGTCTCGGCTACGGGATCGGCGGTCAGGGACAGCACCTCACAGCCCACCTCGCGGATGGGCTTCTCCTGCTCAAAGGAGTAGCGGTGGATGATGATCTCACCCTCGCCCTCGGCGAAGAACACGAACTGGGCCATGCGGCCGTCGCAGAACTCGGGGAGTTGGGACAGATTGAAGTAGTAGGCGTGAGGCTCATGATCCTGCGCCAGCTCTACCCCGATAGAGCCGTTTGTGCCCCAGGGGTGGGTGGAGGTCGCCCAGGTCAGAACGGCCTGCTTGGCGGTGGAGCGGTTCTCGATGACCATGAACACCGTGTTGCGGAGAGGCATGACCATGTTGTAAACGGTATCCGAGTTGTTGGGGAAGACGGGAGAGGTCAGACGGGTCTCGCCTTGCAGACCCAGCACCATAGCGCCGCCGTTATCAGTCAGAGTACCGCCCTCCACGGTGTAGAAGTGGGACTGACCGCCCACCTCGCCCAGGGTATTGAGAACGTAGCCATAGGTCAGAGTGACCTCCACCTCGGGCACGTCCCAGCTGGGATCAAAGGGCTTGGTTTCCAGAGTCATGCGGACGGGGGTGAAGCCCATTTTCAGGGTGGAGAACAGGCGGGGCTTCTCGGTCATGTAGCAGATCGAGCAGAAGCTCTCGCCGTTTGCCCCCCACAGGGTCACGCGGCAGAGCATCCCCTCGCCCTTCTTCTGGTTGATCATGAAGCCCGACACCTCGGCGAACCGCTTACCCTGCTCGGGGGTGAGGTTGATCTCCACGGGGGCCGCGCCGTTACGAAGAGTCAGGGCGCAGAGAGGCTCGGCGGCCTCGAAGATGAAGCGGCCTGCTTCGTGGTTTTGGGACAGGGTCCAGTTATCGGGGACGTAGGTGTAGTCGGTCTGGCGGACCTTTTCGTAGGTGTACTTGGTCTTGACAAGATAGCGGGACATGGTGTTCTCCTCTCGCTCAGTAGTGTATGAAATGGAAATCCTCAAAGGTGAACAGATCCTCCCCCTCGCCGCGGAAGACGAAGCAGAGGCTATGGGTGCCCTCGGTATTGGTCAGAGAGATGGGGAACTCACGGGTATCGCCGTGCTGGATGGCGCACTCGGGCTCACAGGTATAGCTGCCCAGCAGGTCGCCGTCCGCACCGCCCTCCCGCACCTCAATGGTGCAGGGGTTATGCTCGCAGTTGCCGCGGACGAGGAGCTTGGCATTCTCGCTCATATGATGGACGTTCTGATAGTACAGGTATGCGCCCTCGGTGATGCCCCGCATCTCAAATCCGTCGCCGTTCTCCTTCTTGCACACGCCGTCGGAGGCGGCGAAGTACCACTCGCCCTTGATGCGCTTCCAGGAGGCATCGTACTGACCCACGCCCACGTCCTCAATGAACTCATCGGTGACGATCTCGCCGTTGGCCTTGTAGTGGGCGTAAATGATCTTGGTGGCGCGGAAGAAATGGTCGGTCTCGGCCTCTCCGTAGTTGGCGGGGACACCGTAGGCGAAGTAGGTCTGGTTGTGGAAGTCGAAGACGCAGGGGTGATCCACGTTGTTGCAATCGTAGCAGAAGCGGCCGCGGTAGGTGTAGGGGCCGTAGATGCTCTCGGCGGTGGAGTACCAGGAGCGGTGGGTGATGAGGTAGTACAGCCCGTTATGCTTCCAGACCCAAGGAGCATCCGACCAGAAGGGGCCGTGCTCGATGGGGCGGGGCTCCTCGGCCAAAGAGATCATGTCCTCGTTCAGACGGGCGATGTGGTACTTCTTATCGAAACAG
Source organism: Clostridia bacterium (assembly GCA_017483125.1). Taxonomy (GTDB): domain Bacteria; phylum Bacillota; class Clostridia; order Oscillospirales; family CAG-272; genus CAMEON01. The sequence continues at coordinate 4,272 of JAFULU010000292.1, read as the reverse complement.
GTAAAGCCCCAGATGATGTAGGGGGTCTTCGCCTCGTCATCGTCGATGAAAACGCAGGGATCGTAGGAGGGAGTATCCGCCAGACCCTGGGGGAGAAGGGGCTTGCCGAGGGCATCCACGTAGGGGCCTTCGGGCTTGTCGGCTACCGCCACACCGGTGCATTTTTGCTGGTGGGAGAAGTAGAAGTAATACTTCCCGTTCCGCTCGGCGGAGTCGGTGGCGTAGCACTCGTCGCATTTGCCGAGGAAGGTGTCCTCAGGGTGGAGGGTATACTCCAATGTCCAATTCACCAGATCGTCGGTGGAAAAGACCTTCCAATCGTCCATGCGGTAAATGTCGTTGCCGGGGGAGCGATCGTGGGAGGCGAACATGTACACGCGACCGTTGTATATGTGCATATGGGGATCGCAGATGCCTTGGTTTTTGATGATGTGCATGATATGGGTTCCTTTCGGTTACTCGTAATCCTCGATCCGCCACTCGTCGTGCCAATCCAGATACGCCATCTCCCCGTCGAAGCGGAAGGGGAGCCAGACGTAGTCGGCCTCGCGGGTATTGGGCTGCTCCAGGGTGGGGATCAACGCACCTGCCGCGGCTTTCTCCTCGGGGGTGGAATCATACCCGAAGGCGTCGGCGAAGGCCTTCTCGTACAGCTCGTAGGGGACGTCCATACGGTGGGGGAGCCAGCGGTCGGCGCAAGCGATGTAGAGATCCTTCTTGCCCGGCACCTTGAAGACGCTGGAGACCTGGCTGTGGAAGGAGGTGCGGCTCTCGTCGGTGGGGTGGGGGTCACCCAGTACCGTGAAAGGCCCGTGCCAGCTGTCGCCAATGGCCAGCTCCGAGGGGTTGGGCAAATAACTTGTCGTACCCGAAGTGATCAGGTAGTGCTTCCCTTTCCGCAGAAAATGGGCGGTGGCCTCACGGACGTAGGGAGGATAGGGGCGGGGGAAATGGGTGGAGTAGTAGCCCGTGACGTCGGTGTAGTCCTCGGTGAGGTCGGCGCAGATGGTTTCGGAGTGGACTCTTTCAAAATAGTAATACGCCTTGCCGTCGGGAGCCACCACCAGATCGAAGTCCCCCGCGCTCATGTTCAGGGGGCGCAGACCCTCGCGGACGATGGTGTAGGGGCCTGTGAGGGCGTCGGCGGTGAGGACGGTCTCATCCTGAGTACCGTCGCGGTGCATGATCTTGAGCCAGCAGACGAACTTCCCCGTCTTTTGGTTGTAGATGATGTGGGGGCGGTCCATCAGAGAAGTCGGATGGATAGACGATGTGGGATCCTCGGTGTTGGGGGGGATGATCAGCCCCAGATCCTCCCAGTTGTAGAGGTCGGTGGACTTGTAGCACCGCACGCCCCAGTGCCAGATGCCCTTCTCGGGGTCGGTGAATTCCTTGTTCTCGCCGTACCAGTAGTAGGCGCCCTCCCAATACAGGACCGAGCCGCCGTGGGCCTGGATGCGCTTGCCCTCGGTGTCCAGCCAGATTTGGCCGGGGCGGATGGAGTTGTAGCGGTTAGGTTCCATAATGATACCTTGCTCCAACCGTTTACTCCGTGTCTGCCTGCTTTTTCGCTTCAGCAAACATGGCAGTCATGGTCGGATTTCCTTTCGTCAGCTTCTTTATGGACAGATCCTCGGCCTTATCGTTCGCCAACCGCAGTTGATTCTCCGACGCAAGCAGTCCTTCCTTGACCTTCTGCAAATGGGAGATCGTTTTATCAATCTCCTCGATTGCCGTGTCAAATTTCTCCTTTGCCAGCCGAACATTTCGTGAAAATTTGTCCTTAAAATCATTCATGCTGTTTTCAAAATTGGTGATGTCAATATTCTGGTTGCGAACGATTTCCAACTCTTGTCTATACTTCAATGAGTTCAAAGCGGCATTCCGCAATAGTGTGATCAGCGGAATGAAAAACTGGGGACGAATCACATACATTTTGGGATAGCGGTGGGACATATCCACAATACCTGTGTTATAGAAGTCATTGTCCGCCTCCAGCATAGACACCAGCACGGCGTACTCGCATTTCTTTTCATTTCTGTCTTTATCCAGTTCTTTCAAGAAATGCTCGTTCTTATGCTTGGTTGCCGTTTCATCCCCTTCGTTTTTCATTTCAAACATGATGGAAATGAATTCAGTCCCATCGGGGGCTTCTTCGCGGAAAATGAAATCGCCCTTACTGCCGCTTCGGGCATCGTTATCCTTCTCAAAGTAAGCATTTTGAAAGCCAACCGCCCTTAACTTGTTGAACTCGATCTCACAATGCTGTTCCAAGCTCTCACCCAGCATTTTTGTGGACTGCTTGGTCTTGAAATCCTTATAGTAGTTGATTAGCTCATCCTTGCCTTTGAGTTGAGCCTCATAATTCTCTTTCAAATTTTTCTCATTGAGCTGTGATGCCTGTTTTTCCATCTCAATCTGATTGTTCAATTGAGTTATGGTTTCTTTATTATTCAGGATTTCCTTTTCCTTTTCAGAAACCGCTTTTGTGATAGCCAACTCTTGCTGGTTTTGCGATAATGCAAGTTTAATATTGAGTTCCGAGATTTTCTGATCCTTTTCCTCTAATTGTTTCGCTTGTTGCTCTCCCAGTTCTTTCTCTCTTTCATCAACAGCATTTTTTATCGCCAAATCATGTTCGGCTTTCAGTAATTCTATTCGGCTTTCCAAATCAGCAATTTTTGCATCACGATCACTCAACTCTCTTGCCTTAACGGCTGTCACTTCGCTGACAGCAATTTCCTTGTCAAGCTCGTTTTGTTCTATCTTGCTTTGCAATGCATGAATTAGGGCATCTTTGCCTGCAACAGTTTCCTCTAATTCTTTTTCATTTTGCGTACGAAGCAATTCAAGTTCGGCATTCTTCTCTTTTTCAAATTGAGCCTCACGCTCTTTTACATCCTTCTTAAATTCCTTATCACGAACCTGCTGAACGATCGCGGCATATCCGGTCTCGTCTACTTGGAACACTTCTCCGCATTTGGGACACTTTATCTCTTGCATAATCGGTCATCCTTTCCAAACGAATTTAGCCAAAACTTCAAACGATTACTGATCGTCACTATCCAACCGCAGCACCGCCATGAACGCCTCAGGCGACACCTGCACCGAGCCCAGCTGGCGCATCTTCTTCTTACCCTCCTTCTGCTTCTCGAGGAGCTTCTTCTTACGGGTAATGTCACCGCCGTAGCACTTGGCCAGCACGTCCTTGCGCATGGCCTTGACGGTCTCGCGGGCGATGATCTTGGAGCCGATGGCGGCTTGGATCGGGATTTCAAAGAGCTGGCGGGGGATGTTGTCCTTCAGCTTCTCGGCCACCTTGCGGGCGCGGCCGTAGGCCTTCTCCTCGTGGACGATGAAGGACAAGGCGTCCACCTGCTCGCCGTTGAGCAGGAAGTCCAGCTTCACCAGCTTGGAGGGCTCGTAGCCCAACAGCTCGTAGTCCAGGGAGGCGTAGCCGCGGGAACGGGATTTCAGGGCGTCGAAGAAATCGTAGATGATCTCGTTGAGGGGGAGGTGGTAATGCAGCTCCACGCGGGTCTGGTCGAGATACTTCATGTCGATGAAGGTACCGCGGCGGTCCTGGCAGAGATCCATGAGGCCGCCCACGAACTCGGTGGGGGTGATGATGTTGGCCTTGACGATGGGCTCGCGGGCCTCTTTAATGAGGTCGTTGGTGGGGTAGTTGGAGGGGTTGTCCACGATGATCTCACTGCCGTCGGTAAGGGTGACTTCGTACACCACGCTGGGTGCGGTGGTGATGAGGTCCAGGTTGAACTCACGCTCCAGACGCTCCTCGATGATCTCCATGTGGAGCAGGCCCAAAAATCCGCAACGGAAGCCGAAGCCCAGGGCTACCGAGGTCTCGGGCTCAAAGGCCAGAGCGGCATCGTTGAGGCGGAGCTTCTCCAGGGCATCGCGGAGGTCGCCGTACCGCGCGCCGTCGGCGGGGTAGATGCCCGCGTAGACCATGGGGTGGGCCTCCTTGAAGCCGGGGCAGGGCTCGGCGGTGGGGTTATTGTGCAGGGTGACGGTATCACCTACCTGGGTATCGCTGACCGACTTGATGGAGGCGGTGAGGTAGCCCACCTCTCCCGCGCGGAGACAGCCGGTGCTCTTGAGGCCGAAGGGCTCCAGGGTACCCACGTCCACCACCTCGAAGGTGGCGCCGGTGCTCATGAGGCGGATGGTGTCCCCCGCCTTGAGGGTGCCGTCAAAGACCCGGATATTGACCACCACGCCGAGGTAGCTGTCGTAGTAGGAGTCGAAGAT
>JAFULU010000291.1 GCA_017483125.1 Clostridia bacterium | reverse complement strand
GTCACCGACGCCCGCGCCGTCTGCGTAAAGCTGGGCATTCCCCACAAGACCTACGACATGGGGGAGGTCTTCTGCCGCTGTGTCATTGAGGACTTCATCCGCGTGTACGAGGAGGGGGGAACACCCAACCCCTGCGTGACCTGCAACAGGACGGTCAAGTTCGGCGCGCTGTGGGAGACCGTCCGAGCCGACGGAGCCGACATGATCGCCACGGGGCACTACGCCCGCATACGCCGGGAGGGCGACCGCTATCTCCTCTGCAAGGCCGCCGACGAGGGCAAGGATCAGTCCTACTTCCTGTGGCAGCTGCCGAGGGAGTTGCTTCCCCACATCCTGTTCCCCCTGGGGGAGATGACCAAGCCCGAGATCCGCACGCTGGCCGCGGAGCAGGGCTTTGAGACCGCCCACAAGAGCGACAGCCAGGACATCTGCTTCGTCCCCGACGGGGATTACGCGGGATTCATGGGGGGTTACACGGGCAAAACCCCCGTAGAGGGTGACTTTGTGGACAAAAACGGCACCGTTCTGGGTCGGCACAAGGGCATCATCCATTACACCATTGGCCAGCGCAAGAGGCTGGGGATCGCGTTGGGGGAGCCTGCCTTCGTGTGCGGTAAGGATCCTGTCACCCGTAGAGTGGTGCTGGGCAAGAACGAGGATCTATTCACCCGTGAGGTGAGGCTGGAGGGGGTCAATCTTTTGTCGGTGGAGTCCATTGATACCCCCATGGCGGTCACCGCCCGCATCCGCAGTACCCACAAGGGGGACACCGCCACCGTGGTCATGACGGGGGAGGACACCGCTCTGGTGGTCTTTGATCAGCCCCAGAGAGCGGTCTGCCCCGGGCAATCCTGCGTGTTCTACGACGGGGAGGTCGTGGTGGGCGGGGGGATCATTGCCGATTGTCGGGAAACCGATTCAACCGATAGTTGAGATAAAAAGGGGTTGACAAAACCGTTCTACGGTGCTATAATGGGGTAAATCTTCCCTTACAGAAAGGATTTTTACCATGAAAAAGATTGCGATTCTGTTAGCCATTCTCATGCTGACACTCTCTCTGGCCTCCTGCGGGCTGATGGGGGAGAAGACCTTCACCAAGGACGGCATTTCCATCACCGTCAAGGGCTTCTTCACCGAGCAGAACGACTTGAACGAGGATTACAACCTCATCCTCATTTCCCCCGACGCAGGCGTCATGATCCTGAAGGAGACCTTCGCCGAGTTTGAGGAGGCCAATTTGGACACCGACATGAGCGTCAAGGAGTATGCCGAGATCGTCATGGAGGGCAACAAGCTGACCGGTGCTCCCACCGAGGAGGACGGCCTGACCTACTTCACCTACACCGCCGAGGCCGACGGCACCGAGTTCACCTACATGGGCTTCTGCTACCGCGGCACCGATGCCTACTGGCTGGTGCAGATCTACTGCCCCACCGAGGACTATGAGACCAAGAAGCCCGAGATGATGGAGTGGGCGAAGTCTGTGAGCTTTGACTGATATGTGAGGTCATACGGAAAGGACTGCTTTCGGGCGGTCCTTTTTCGTTTGGGGGAGTTTCAAATTTGGGTTTATC
>JAFULU010000290.1 GCA_017483125.1 Clostridia bacterium | reverse complement strand
GAACCCACCGAGGAGGTGACCACCGAGCCCGAGACCGAGCTGAAGGGCTGGGAGCAGGACACGGGTAGGTTCAACGACGGCAAGGTGGACTACGTCAAGAACGAGGACGGCTCGGTCACCGTTACCCCCCGCGAGGGCTATGGCCTGGGTCTGGACATCACCGACAAGACCGACATCGTGGGTATCTGCTATTCCGTCTGGTTCGATTTCATTCTGGGATCGGGCACCGAGCCTGTGGAAAGCTGGCACAACATCACCGAGGCGCTGGCGGGGAACCAGAGCTGGGGTCCCTCCCCTGCCTTCCACTACTGGGCCAAGCCCGCCCAGGGCTACTACCGCTCCAGCGATAAGACCGCCATCCGCAACAACATGACCATGATCTACAACGCGGGAGTGGACTTCATCATTCTGGATCACACCAACCTCCACAACGGCTACCTGGACAATCCCGATCTGAAGAAGCGCATGATCGACGATCCCATGATCGCCCTCTTCGACACCATTCTGGAAATGCGCGCCGAGGGCCTGGGGACTCCCTACGTGGTGGTCTGGTGCGGAGACAACGACGGGCGAACCTACCGTTACCTCTACGACAGCTTCTACAACCAGGAGAAGTGGAAGGACTGCTTCGTCTACTGGGACGGCCTGCCCCTCCTCCTCACCACCCACATCCGTCCCGAGGGCTTCCCCCTGAAGGACGAGAACCTCTTCACCGTCCGCTCCATGTGGGGTCTGGGGGTGGATCACGCGGGTGGTCAGTGGAGCTACCTCAACCCCAGCATCAACGGAGCCGTGACCTACGGCGCTGACGGCAAGCCCGAGCACGTCGGTGTGTCCACGGCCGCCCAGAAGAATTACATGGGAATCGGTACGGCGGGCAGTATGGGCCCCGGTGATGCCGTAGGACGCAAGCAAGGCAAGACCTGGTACGTTCAATGGTACTACGCGTTCAAAATGCGCCCCAAGATCGTGACCCTCACGTGGTGGAACGAGTGGACCGCCCAGAAACTGGACATCGGCGGCGGCAAGTACGCCTTCACCGATAACTTCAACGCCGAGTACAGCCGTGACATCGAGCCCATGGAGGGCGGCCACGGCGACCGGTACTACAAGTGGCTGATCGGCTACATCTCGGCCTACAAGGGCCATCTGGAGTGCCCCGTCCTCGTGGAGGAGGGCCAGGAGGAGAGCGCCATCACCCTGCGTAAGGTCACCTTCAAGGAGCGTTGAGCCTTACGTGACCCAAAGAAAAGGAAATCCTATGCGAAAGAATTACATACGCTATGTGGCGAGGCTTCTGACTGTCCTCCTTCTGTGTGGCACCGTCCTGTCCGCCGCCTCCTGCGCCACGTGGGACTGGCTCTGGTCCCGCGAGGCGGGAGATACCCTGTCCCCCGAGGACATGATCCTGGGCGACGGCGTCCCCGAGGGGGATACCGACGTCATCTGGGAGGGTGCCGTGGACTACACGGGAGAGGCCCACAGCGGCACCGATATCTACTACGTGGGCAAGAAGGGAAGCCCCAACCGAAGCCGTGTCATCGTCATTGACGCGGGCCACCAGCTCAAGGGCTCGGCGGCTCTGGAGCCCAACGGCCCCGATTCCGAGATCATGAAGGCCGAGGTCACCTGGGGTGCCACGGGTGTCTACACGGGACAGACCGAGTACGAGCTGAATCTGGCGGTAGCCCTTCTGCTCCGCGACGAGCTGATCCGACGGGGCTACAGCGTGGTCATGATCCGCGAGACCAACAACGTCACCGTCAGCAACATGGAGCGAGCCGAGATTGCCAACAAGTACGAGGCCGCCGCCTATATCCGCATCCACGCCAACAGCTGGACCGACGACACCATGCGGGGGGCCATGACCATCTGCCAGTCGGCCTCCAACCCTTACCCCACCTGCGCCGCCCACTACGAGCGGAGCCACCGCCTCTCCCAGCTGGTGCTTTCCGAGTTCTGTGACCAGACGGGTATTACCAAGCTGAATATGCGGGAGATGGACGACATGACGGGCACCAACTGGAGCCGCTATCCCACCACCATTCTGGAGATGGGCTTCCTCTCCAACAAGTCCGACGATACCCTCATGGCCACCGACTACTTCCGTCAGGAGGCCGCCATCGGTGTGGCCAACGGCCTGGACGCCTACTTTGAGTGGCTGGAGACCCAACTGCCCTCGTGGCAGACCCGGCCCGTGACCGAGGCCCCCGACGAGCCTGACGGGGAGCCTACCGAGGACGTGACCGAGGCACCTACCGAGGATCCCGCCGATGTCACTACGGAGGATTCCACCGACATCCCCACCGAGGAAGTCACCGAGGACGTCACTGTGGAGAATACCGACGGCACAACCGAGTCACCCACCGAGGAGCCCTCCGCTACGCCCGAGGGGACCGCTCCCGATGAGGAGCCTCCCGCCGAGGATGCTCCCTCCGAGGATGCTCCCTCCGAGGACACCCCCGCCGAGGACACCCCTGACGAGCCTGTCCAAGCCCCATAAAAATAACCTCCCCACAACGGTTTTTCCGTGATGGGGAGGTTTTTCTGTAATTATTCAAATTTGGGTTTATCGGGTTGACGGAACCGAGCGGAAATGGGGAGTGTGACCCTCATCCGCCTCCCGCCGCAGGGGCTGGTCGGCACCTTCCCCCAAGGGAAGGCAAGGGTGTGTGGAAACCCCTCTTTTTGTTGATACCAAAAGGAAAATACAGACTTTTTAAAGGGAAAGCTCCCATTTCCTCGTGCTTGCCTTCCCCTCAGGGGAAGGTGTCGCCAGCTCCTGCGGCGGCGACGGATGAGGGTCACACAAAAGGTTTCCTCTTGGTTCAAATTGTCCGATAAACT
>JAFULU010000289.1 GCA_017483125.1 Clostridia bacterium | reverse complement strand
GTATCGGCGGGGCAGATGAGGTCGGGAGAGGCGACCGTATTCATAGCTGAAATCAGCTTATCGGTGACCGAAGCGTCCAGGGGCGAGTAGGTAAAGGGGACATCCAGATGGAGAATGTAGTTATCGTTGGCGGTGACACCCCGGACCAGGAGGCGGTAGCGCTGACCCTCGGTGAGTTCATTTGCGTAGTCCAGCCAGCCGTTGACGAAAAGAGTATGGAGGGTGCCGCCGTCCTGCTTCAGGATATGGGGCTTGCGCCAGATGACGGTAGCATCGTCATAGCTGCCCGACTCGGGGATCAGGGCGTACTCGGAGGTGATAATGCCCTCCTTGGCGTCCATGGTGTTGCCCGTCAGGAGCACCATACCCGAGGGATCGAAGGTCTCCTGCCATTGGCCCAGATTGTCGTGGGAGGAGCCGAAGCTGCCCTTGGTGGTATCCAGCCAGACACCGCTGACGTGGGGGATGGTCACCTTTCCCTGGGTGGTGATAGCGGTTCCGTCGTTAAGCTTGGCGGTGGCGTCGTAGCGGATGGAGCCGTCCATTTTGGTGTTGTTCTGGCGGTACTGATCCACGGTCACGGTGATCTCCGCGCCGACCTTGGCGGTGGTGAATCGCTCGGCGATGGTCGCGGCGATGGCGGCGGTCACGTCTCCGCGGGAGAAGTAGTTCCCCTCCAGCTCGTCGATGACCAGAAGCTTTTCGGGGTTGACGCAGATGGTTATATCCTTGATCTCCACCGAGGCGTTCTCCTTGTTACGGAACATGAGCTGGAAGGCGGAGAGATTGCCGTCCCCGTCGGCCAGCTTTCCAATATTGGTCATATTCACGTCAACGGTACGGAATTCCTGGGATGCCCCCGCGAGGGAGGGACAATCGTTGTGGAAGGTGGCGGTGGTGGCCGAATCGGAGGAGAGTATACGGAAGACCGAGGTGGAAAGCTCCTTGCTGGACCTGTAGGTCACGGTCATGCCCGTCACCGTGGAGATGGGGATGGGGGAGGCCAGAGTAACCGTAATGCCCGCCTGGCCGTTGGTCTGGGCGTGGGTAGACAGGAAATAGCCCTCTTTCCCCTCTACGTAGCCGCACTCCTCGCAGGAGTTGGAATCGTGGAGCTCCTCGGCCTGCGCGGAGGAGACGGCGAACACGCCGCTTTCCCCGTTGAACACAAGAGTCACGTCGGGGGCGACGCGCTCACCCTCGGCCACTGCAGTGGAGGATTTGCCGTCGGCTCCCTTGATCTCGGGTACGTTGTGGGACAGATCCTCGTAGACCTCCCGCTTGGGGGCTTCCGCTCCCTCGGTCACGGGCTCGGTAGTGGCGGACTCGGTGGAGGGGGTCGTATCCTCAGGAGTAGAGACGGGGGGCTTGGTGCAGGCGGTCAGCAGGGTCAGGACCGCCAGCAGAAGGGCGCTTACGCGAAGGAAAAGCTTCATAATGGATTCTCCTTTGTAAGTGATTGTGAATCATACCTCGTCGGCGCGGTACATCCACAGAGGCAGGGGGAACCAGAGACGGATCAGAGGGGAGGCGGTCTCACGAGCGGCCGAGATACAGCCGAAGAGCAGCTCGGTGGCCTCCAAGTGACCCAACTCCAGATCCACGGGGGTACCCTCGGGGATAGTCTCCACGGTATGCTTCCCTTCCTTGACCGTGATACGGATGCGCTCGTCACCTCCGTGGCCGTGGATGAGGAGGGTCAGCTGGCCGTCGGGGAGGGTGGTGTAGGTGAGCTTGAGGGCCATGAAGGCCTCGATGGTGGCGGCGTAGTTGAGGATGTTGTACATCATGGATGGGTGGATCGCGATGCCCTCGGCTATGAGGGAGATGTCTTTGATCTTCTCTGTCTCGTAGGAGGGCAGACCTACGGTGAAGCCCTTGTCCAGATAGGCAAATACCGAGCGGACGAGACCCATGAAGTCTCGGTTATCCGCAAGACGAAGCTCGGTCAGGGCCTCGCCGACGCTGATGCAGTAGCCCACGAAGCGGTGGTCCTCGGCGGGATCGGTCAGCACCAGGAGGCGGGCCTTCCAGGTTTGGGCAATATCCAGATACATGGCGCGGTCACGGGTGGGGACGAAGCGGCTCTTTTCGGTGAGGGCGATGATCTCGTCGATGACGGGATCGGCGGGGTCGGTGACCTCGCGGACGGCGAAGGGGGCGGGGGCGTCGCCGTAGGTGTGGCGGATGTTGTCCCGGGAGATGCTGAAATGGTAGGCGGGGCCTGCCTTATCGTAGCCGAAATACTGGTAGCGCTGACGGCGGCCGCCCAGGGTGGAGAGGACGATACCGTCCTTGACCATATCGGCGATGGCCTGATTCATGGCCAGCTTCATGTAGCCCTTGTGACGGTGGTCGGGGTGGACCGCCACGTTGCCGACACCGCGGCAGGGGAGACGGCGGCCGCAGACAGTGATCTCGTGGTCGTAGGCTCCGATGGCGGCGGTGAGCACCCCGTCCTCGGTGACCACCCAGTTCTGATCCTGGGGGCGGTACTGCTCACGGTAGAGCTTGGGGAGCAGGCCCAAGAACTCGGTCTCGGGGGTGAAGAAGCCGAAGGAGGTGTTCAGCACGCTCATGAGCTCCTCGTAGGGGACGGCGTTGCCTCTTCCGCAGTAGATGTTCTTTTCCATGGTAGAATCCTCCATGTGATGGGATTTTGTGGGGCTTACCAGATGACCTCGGCCAGCATGAGGCCGTTTCCGAGGGGAATCTCAATGACCGAGCCCGCGGGAGCCTCGATCTCGGTGATGTAGGTCAGGTCAACCGTTTTGATCTCCTTGCCGCTTGCGTCCTTCACGGTAACGGTCAGACCGTTTTCGGGAAGAGCGAGAGCAATGAGGGTGACCTTGCCGCTCTCGGTGGCGGTAACCGACAGATTATGGCCCTCGGCCTTATCGGGGGCGAAATAGGTGACGTAATGACCGTCGGTCAGGGTCAGCAGATCGGTGCGGGGGACGAAATTACTGTCCAGCCGGAGGAGGGGGGATACGGTGTCCTCGCTGACAGCCGTGAACTCGGATACCGTGATCCAGCTGGTCTGGTCAGCGGTGATATTCACGCGGATGTAGCGTGCGCGGATATTCACGTCCTTCACGGTGTCGCGCTCCTTGATGGAACAGATAGTCGTCCAGCTTTGGCCATCGGCGGACCAGCACAGCTCTCCGCTTTGGACGTAATCGGCGGCGTGCGCGGGGACGCCGGTTCTGAAGGTGATGCGGGAGACCGCGATCACGGCACCCAGGTCGATCTCAAGGTAGTCCCCCTTCTGTCCACCGCGGGAGGACCAGAAGTAGGTATTGGGATCCGAGTCGCTCATGAACTCGGGGAAATAGGTGGAGTAGGTGGGAAGGCTGGTGGTCAGGGTGGGCGCGCCCGCGGGACCCTCGTCCGAGGCGGCGCGGTTGGTGTTGACCTCAAAGGCGCGGCACTTGACCCAGCCGCTCCCCGCGTTGGCGGCGGCGCGGATACGGATATAGCGGGCTTTAATAGACAGGCCTTGCAGGTACAGCTCGTTGCCGCAGTTTCCGTTGTGGATCACCGTCCACTCCTTGCCGTCCGCGGAATACTCCACGATCCCTGCCGCCATGGCGTCACTGCCTCCCGCGCCCGTGGCGATATAAACGTTCTTCACGTCAATAATCTCACCGAGATCCACGCCGAGGTAGCCCGTCTTGTTCCCCGCGGCGGTGTTGAGGTCGCCGTGGGTCCAGAAGTAGGTGGAGTCGTCACCGTCGGTCATGTAGTCGGGGACGTAGTCCTCGTAGTGGTTGCAGTTGGTATAGGGCGTAGCGGGGGCGAAGGAGATGCCGTCGATCTGCCCGAGAAGGATGCTGAAGCGGCTGTTCAGAGTGGAGAAGTAGGAGGTCAGCACGTTTTCCGAGACAAGGCGGGGATTCTGTCGGATGCTCTTTTCGATGGTTTTGAACCGTCCCAGCTTTTCGACCATGCTGCTGAGTGCTTTACCCTCGAAATGATCCGCTTCCATCTCCGCGTAGATCAGCCCCATCTCGCCGTAGGCGCGGTACTTCTCAACCCACTCGCGGATCTCTCGGATCATGTCGGTATTGGAGGAGGCGAGAATGGCATCGGCGTTCTCCACCATTTTCCGGAAGTAGGCGCTCAGGGCCTGAACGGTCTCCGCCGAAGCCTCCTTCTTGAAGCTGTCCAGAAGCTTTTTCAGCTCCACGCTGTCGGTGTTCTTGTTGATACCCGAGGCGCAGGTCATGGAGATGAAGTCCAAAAGAGCCTCCGAGGCGTCGGGCATGAGGGCTCTGCAGGCGGCGGACAGGGATTTCTCGCTGTCGTAGGCCTCGGGATTCCAGAGGTAGTCCCCCGTGGTGAAGAGAGGCACCATGGAGGCGTAGCCCTGATTCATGGGGTTGGCGGTCAGACCCGTGATGGACTGGTAGAGAGTCTTCTCCAGCCCCACGCAGGGTCCCATGAAGAGGTGGTTGGCCAGGGTGTCGTTGACGGGATAGTTCCACCAGATCAGCACCTTGCGGCCGTAGGTCTTGATGATATGTTGGAGGGAGCGGTTGGTGATGGACTCGGGGATGACGCCGGGGCCTGTCCACATCAGCACCACGTCCTTATGGATGAGGGGGGCGATCTCGGTGGTATAATTCGTCAGGAAGGGATCGCCGTACTCGGTGGTGATGGCGATGAGGTCGCTCACCCCCTCGTGGGTCTCCACGAAGCGGGTCTGGAAGTCGGAGAGGAGCTTGGCGTGTCCCTCGGCGTCCAGGGTGGGGATATCATCCAGGAAGATGGCGAAGTCACGGCAGCCCAGCTCGTAGATCTGCTCGCACTTGGCCATGAGCTTATTGAAGTCGGCCTTGTAGCCGCTCCCCAGGTTGATGTCACCGCCGGGGGAGATGGCGTAGATGAACTTGACGTGGTTCTCGTTGGCGGTGGTGATGAGGTCGGTCATGCGCTGAAGCTCGGCTCCCGTGTAGAGAGAACGCCACTGGGCGCGGTGCTTGGGATCGTCCTTGGGGGCGTAGATGTAGGCGTTCATCTTGTTCTCGCCCATGAACTTGAAGAGATCCTTGCGGTACTCATGAGTCCAGGCGGTGCCGTAGAAGCCCTCGATGACGCCGCGG
>JAFULU010000288.1 GCA_017483125.1 Clostridia bacterium | reverse complement strand
GCCATGGCGTTGATGGCCTCCCCCACCCGATTGAAGCCCTCCATGCCCGAGCCGTGAAAGGGCTCCACGCGGGCGGAAAAATCCCCGCTCGTGATCTTTTCGGTGGCGTCGGTGATGACGCGGACGGGTCTGTCCACCATGATCTTGCGGCGGATGTAGTCCACGGTCTTGAAAATGACCGCGATGATGAGGACGTTCAAAAAGGTGATCTTGGCGGCGACCTCGATGTTGTCGGGGGTATATTCCAACCCCATGGTATCCGCCAGCACGTTCAGAAACAGCATCATACAGCAGGTAACAACGAATCCCACGATCAGGAAGAACAGAAGGAAGCTGCTGAACTCCCGCAGGACACTTCGCAGAGTCAGCTTCTTCATTTGATCACCGCCTTATACCCCAGCCCGTGAACCGTCTGGATCTCAAAGGAATCGCACTCCGAAAGCTTGGCGCGGAGCTTGGTCACGTAGACGTCCACGGTGCGGGTGGAGGTCCGGGTATCCACGTCCCAGAACTCGTCCATGAGCTGGGTGCGGGTGAAGGTCTTTTTGGGGTAGGAGAGGAGCTTGTAGAGCAGATCGAACTCACGGGCGGTGAGGGATATCTCCTCGCCCCGCAAAGTGGCACTCCGCTCGTCGGCATCCATGACGAAATTCCCTACCTCAAGGCGGCGGCTGGAGGCGATCTTGGAACGGCGCAAAAGCGCGCCAATGCGCAAAAACAGCTCGTCCAGGTCAATAGGCTTGGTCATGTAATCGTCGATGCCGATGCGGAAGCCTCTCTGCTTGGAGGCGAAATCGTCGCGGGCGGTCATGAACAGAATAGGAATGTCATTGTTGAGCGAGCGCACGGTCTTGGCAAATTCAAAGCCGTCAATATTCGGCATCATGATGTCGGACACGATGCAGTCGAAGGTGGTCTTATACATCTCGTCGTAGGCGCTCTCGGCATCCGGGCAGCCGACCGCTTCGTATCCCGAGTTATTGAGGAAGGAGCAAACACTGCGGTTCAGGTCGCGGTCATCCTCCACGATCAGAATTTTGAACATGGAAAGCCTCCAAAAAACGTATTTTGGGATCGTATACGCTCATTGTACCACACAAATGTTAAGGTTTTGTTTGCGTTTTTACTTTTTCGCAAAAAAATACAAGGCATACACGCTTTTCGTGTTGCCTTGTATCAGAGAAATCACACCATGCTCGTCTTTTTGAGAACCACCTTGCTGATCGCCCCAAGGCCAAAGGCGAACAGGGCGCCGCCCGCGGCGCAGAGTGCCACGTTGATCACGGTAGAACCAAGGGGGGTGATCATGGAGACCATCATGAAAAGGAGCATACCGCCGCCCAGCGAGCCGCAAATTCCGAGCCAGGCCCTCTGCTTGGCCGCCACACTGATGAGGGTAAAGATCGAAACGAACACGAGCATAAGGCATATCTTTGCCAGCATACACATCACGATATGGCCCGCGTTCAGTCCATGGAGCTCAAAGGACAGACCCGCAATCGCGCCGCCGAGGACAGAGCCGATGAGATAGGCGATCAGCATCAGCGCGCCGCAGAGAAAGCCCGCCACCGTCTTTGACACCACGTATTCGCCCCGTTTCGCGCGGACGGTGAAGAGGTTCTTGGCGTAACCGCTTCTGAAATCGTCGGAAATAAAGAGGCAGACGAAAACCGCGACACCCATAAACGCCATATTGATATTGCACATCATGAAGATCTCGTCACCCCCCAGAGGCTCCCCGGGGAGGGTGCCGATGTTCTGCCAGGTGTTCTCGGGGCCCTGCATAATGGTTTCCTCGCCGGTTTGCGGGTTGACCGAAACCGAGCCGTCCATCATCGACATCATTACGGTCATCAGGATCGGAATTACGAGCGCGCAGGCAATCAGGATGTAAAACAGCTTTGATTTGAACATTCTGCGGAAGTCCACCTTCAACATACTTTTTATACGCCCTGCGAAGCTGACCTTCGCAAATCTCATTGTATTTTCCATGGTCATTTGCCCCCTTTCATCAGGTCGATGTAGTATTCCTCAAGTCCGATCTTGTCGGTGTAGAGCTCGGTGACGCATATGCCGTTTTCGTAGAGATAGGTGACGATCTCCTCAGGGGTGGTGAGGTCGTAGACGCGGATATAGCCCGCCTCGTCTTCTTCCACGCGGGAATATTTACAGCCAAGAAGCATCTTGGTTCTGTTCATTTCAGCTGATTGCAGAGCAACATAGGTACGGCAGCTTGCGTCCAGCTCGTCTGCCGTCATTTCCACCATCATTTTGCCGTGGCGGATGATGCCGTAGTGGGTGGCCACCTTCTGCAGCTCTCCCAAAAGGTGGGAGGAGACGAGGATACTCCGCTTGCCGTCGGCCACGATATCGGCGAAGACCTCCCGCATGATGCGCATACCGTCGGCATCCAAGCCGTTGAGAGGCTCGTCCAGCACAAGGAGCGTGGGGTTGCCGAGCAACGCCATGGCGATGCCCACTCTCTGCTTCATACCGAGGGAGCAATTCTTGTATTTGTTCCCTGCCGCGCCCTCCATACGAACCTGTTTGAGAACCTTGATCACTTCCTGCTCCGCGTCAGGAATCGAAAGATTTTCCGCTTGAAGCATCATATTGTCAAATACGGTCAGTCCCGGGAAGCAGCCGGGAGCCTCGATCAGAACCCCCATTTTCGCTCTCACGGATTCGTCGGTGTAATCCTTGCCGTAGAGCTTGATGGAGCCGCCGCCCGTGGGGATCAGCCCGCAGATCATCTTCTCGGTGGTGGACTTACCGCTTCCGTTCTCCCCGATGAAGCCGTAGATGGCTCCCATGGGAACCGTCATGTTCAGCCCGCAGACAGCCTGCTTGGGGCCGAAATTCTTGGATAGATTCTTGATTTCAATGGCGTTCACGGTCGGTCCTCCTTAATACACGTCACAGCGGTTCAGAACCAGCGTTCCCGCCGTGTTATAGATCAGTGCCCATGCCACAGACACCGCGATACAAATGAGCAGATCCCCAAAGCCTGCGGCGAGATTGGCGTTCACCGACGCGCCGTACAGAAACAGATTGAGCATTTCGGTGGGCAGGGCGAGGCTCTCAATGACCGCCGCCGCCCCGATGATGAGGATACCCGTGCCGAAGAAGAAGGAGGAGGCGATGGAAATGCCGAAGTAACGGCGGAAGACCACGTTGAGGAAGGTGTACAGGCCGGCCCAGCCCAGAGACATGACCGCCTTGCCCAAAATGGCCACCAGCAGAGAGCCCGGGTTGACGGTGGTCTCGTAGCCCACCAGAAGACCGCCCACGGTACCGCCGATGAGGTAGGTTCCGCACATACAGGCCATGGCGAAGGCGCAGGTCAGGGACTTGGAGATCATGTAGTCCTGCTTCTTGGCGTGGGTGGTAAAGAGCTGCTTGACGTAGCCCGACTGATAATCGTGGCCGATGAAGATGGAGACCATGATACCGCCGAAAATGAAGACTATGTTCATGTTGGCGTAGTCGGCAATGGTCTCGATGACGTAGAGGGTCTTGGTGGCGGCGATGATCTGCCAGACGTTGGAATAGAGGGGCTCCATGGTCTGCCCGTTCTGATCGGGCATCATAGTCATGGCCGATACCATGGCGGGGATGATGGCGGCAATGGCGAGGAAGATGTAAAAGAGAGGCG
>JAFULU010000287.1 GCA_017483125.1 Clostridia bacterium | reverse complement strand
CTCGGAGTTGAGGAGCAGGGTGATGGTCATGGCGTGGGCGTCCTCACCCAGCTTGCGGCGGATCAGCTCGGTACCGCCCAGCATATTGGACCACTGGTCGTTACCGCCGAACTGCATGTTGCAGCCGTACTTCTGGAACAGATAGTAGAAGTCGTAGGACTGCATGATCATGTAGTTGAACTCCAAAAAGGACAGGCCCTTCTCCATTCTCTGCTTGTAGCACTCGGCGCGGAGCATATTGTTGACCGAGAAGCAGGCACCCACCTCGCGGAGGACCTCCACGTAGTTCAGATCCAGGAGCCAGTCGGCGTTGTTGACCATGATGGCCTTGCCCTCGCCGAACTCGATGAATCGCTCCATCTGCTTCTTGAAGCAGTCCACGTTGTGCTGGATGGTCTCGCGGGTCATCATGGATCTCATGTCGGTGCGTCCCGAGGGGTCGCCGATCATGGCGGTACCACCGCCGATCAGCACCACGGGCTTGTTGCCCGCCATCTGGAGACGCTTCATGAGGCACAGAGCCATGAAGTGGCCCACGTGGAGAGAGTCAGCGGTGGGGTCAAAGCCGATGTAGAAGGTGGCCTTGCCGTTGTTGATCATCTCCTTTATTTCGTCTTCATTCGTTACCTGGGCGATCAGACCGCGGGCAACGAGCTCGTCGTAAATGGTCATAGTGAAACTTCCTTTGCTTGCAAAATATATTCATTATATTATAGCACAAAAGCGTTTGCTTTGTCAATAGCTTTTGCAAGTTTCGCCCGGTTTTGAGCAAAAAAATCCCCGCTTTTCAGCGGGGATGGGGGAGATCACTCTTCAATGGTGATCCGGATCTCGGAGATCGTGTCGGCCGTGGATTGGAATGCCTGGTCGTTGGCCACCAGACGGATGATGTACTCACCCGCAGGCAGCTCCGCCATGAGATCGGAGCCGTCCTTGACAGCCAGCATATCGAAGGGAGTACCCGAGCCGACGGAGGTGACGTACCACCAGTAGGCAGAGCCCTGGCCCTGCTCAAACAGCTCCACCGTCTGAATGCCTACCCAGTCGGTGCCGCTGCCGATGACGGTGGTCATGATGGGCTCACCCACCTTGTAGGTGGTCTTGTCCAGGGTGAGGCGGGGCTCGTCGGGGGTGACGGGGGGCTGGGTCTCGGGCTCGGTATCGGGCTCAGTGGCGGGCTGCTTGTGGGCAGGGACCGTATAGTCGGGGATGGACAGAGGCGCGTCGGCGGCGAACCTGGTGCCCCAGGCGCGCTTGTACTCACCGCAGCCTGCGATCAGGATCTCCTTGGTGTAGTCGCGGTTCTCCAGGGCGATACGGACGTCGTCGTTACGGTCCTGGAGGTCGTAGAGCCAGATGTTGCAGGGGTAGTACAGAATGGAAGCCTTGACCTCCTCGTAGAAGGACAGGGGCACGTCCTCCACACCGTGGTGGGAGACCTGGCAGACGTCGCTCTTGAGGTAGCTTCCGTAGATCTCGTGCATATAAGTGGAGCCCTTGATGGCAATATCGCCCAGGAACAGAGCGCTGTAGTCGTCGGCAAACAGGCGGGTGACGATGGAGGTGTTGTTGAAGTTACCGACGTCACTCGTGTCCTTGTACAGGGTCTCGGGAGCCATCAGGATCTCCATGTTGAGGTTGCAGAAATTGAACAGCATTCCGGTATGGGCAAAGACCAGCTTGGCGCCCTTCATACCCTTCACGTCCTCGTAGAGCTGGGTGCCGAAATAGGGATCGTTGTTCTCGTCGTTCAGGGTGTAATTCTCCTCGTTGAGGGGGGAGTAGATCACGTACTCCACCGTAACCTTATCCTTGTATCGGGAATTGGTAGCAAAGGCCTGGAAGGTGGGGTAGTGATCGTTGTGGGAGTGGGTCAGCACCCACGCGCGGACAACGGGCTTGCCCTCGCCCTTGTAGTTATTGAGCAGGTACTGCTGGAGCTTTCGGGCCTGACCGATATAGGAGCCGTCGTAGACGATGTAGGAGCCGTCCTTCAGCTGGATGACGTAGGACATACCGTTGACGTTGGTGTTGTCCTTCAGCTGGACGATGCTGCACTCGTACTCACCGTCGGTCACGGCGGGAGTCATGGGAGGCAGGCTGTTGGCGGCGGTATCAGACAGGACGACGTTCAGCTCCCCCTTTGCCTTGATCCAGTAGACGTGAGCCATGGGGCCGTTACCCACAAAGGTGGTGGCGGTGTTCTCGCCCATGGTATGGGAGCTGTAGACCTTGAAGCCCTTTTCGGTGTAGTAGGCGCAGACGGCGGCGAAGTCGTCGGCGGATTTACCCGTATAGTTGTGGAGGACCGAGCCGTCGTCGCAATCGTAGACGATATCGGCGGTCTTGTAGGCCTCGGGGAGGTCCACCTCGGTGGGCAGAGGAGCCTCGGTCTCGCCCTCGGTGGGAGCCTCGGTGTCGGGGGCGGTGGTCTCGCTGCTGTCCGTGGGAGTAGCGGTGGTATCCTCGGAGGGGCCTCCGCTCACACAGGCGAAGAGGGGCAGACCCAGGACGAGGATCAGGAGGGAAGCGATCAGGGATCGCAGGATGATGTGCTTCATGTTCAGATTCCTTTCAAAAAATGGCATTACCGATAAACTCGATAATGCCATTATACCATAGAATGGAGTGTTTGTCAATACGGATGAGTCTTCATTTCCCGTAGCTTTCCGCCAGCTTGACAAGATCCTCGGCGGTCAGGGCGTGGTCAAAGACCATGAGGTCGTCCACCGTGACCGACATCTTGCCGTGCTGGTAGTTGCCGGTGGCATCCTGACCGATGAACAGAGCGCCCTCACCCTCGTAGGGAGCACCGAAGAGGCTCGCGGGGATGGCGGTGGTGGTAAACTCTCCGAAGTTGATGCTGACCTTCATCTCCCCCGCCATACGGTCCACCACGAAGGTGTAATGGACCCACTCGTTCAGAAACGTCGAGGGGAGCTTGGGCTTGGAGTCCATGCGGTCGGAGCCGTCTCCGATGTTGGCGTGGACGTTGTCAGACCCGTTGATGCCCAGGGCAAAGCCCTTGTAGCTGCCGCTGGCCCACTTCTTGGTGGCGAAGAGGGCGGGATCCCCCGTGATCTCGGAGACCTTAGCCCAGACCGTGACCGTAAAGCTCTTGTTGCCGGGAGTATAGCCGGGGATAGATACGTAGTCGGTCCCCAACAGAGCACCCTGTCCCTTGATGCCCTCGCCATAGCCCACCGAGCCGTGGGTCTTGACCTCGGCATTTCCACAGGCATCCTCGGCGGTGCCGTCAAAGGTGAGGTGGATGGAGGGGGCCAGAGGATCCGCTACCTGACCGTCCTCCAGGATCTCAATGGTCACGGAAGCCACGCCCTCGGCGCCGTTGTCCTTGTCGATCACCACGATGTACCAGGTGCCTGCGGGAATGACGCCGTTGGTGCGATCTGCGGGCTGGGTCAGGGCGTCGAAGGGCTCGCCCGAGGGAGCCACGGGGTAGTCCTCGTCGGGGTTATCGTGGAGCCTCCACCAGCGGTAGGCACCGCTGATGGTGTTGGGGGTGGAGAAGAAGCCGATCCAATCGTACTTGTCGCCGATGGCGGTGATCATGATGGGCTCGCCCACCGTAAAGGTCCGCTTGTTGACGGTCAGTCGGTCGGACTCGGGAATGTCGTTCTCCCCCTCCACGCGGATGGCGGGCGGGGTGTAGTTGGGGATGGAGATGGGCTGACTTTCGTCAATTTTCGTTCCCCACGCGCGGACATATTGGCCCGTGCCGTGGATCAGGATCTCCTTGACGTAGTCCCGCTTCTCCAGGGCGATATGCACCTTGGGGCTGTAGGCGGCCTCGGTCATATCGTACAGCGCGAGGGAGGCGGGGTAGAAGAGGATGGGCGCCTTGACGGTGTCGTAGAAGGGCAGGATGTACTCACCCTCCACACCGTGGTGGGAGACCTGACACATATCGCTCTTCAGGTAGTCCCCGTAGGCGTTCATGAGGAAATCCACGCCCACGTTGCTGACGTCACCCGTAAACATAGCCGAGTAGCCCTCGGCGTACAGGCGGGAGACGATACTGGTGTTGTTGAAGTTGCCCACCGAGGTGGCGGTCTTGTAGCCGTTCTCGGGGGTGTAGAGGATCTCCATATCCAGATCGCAGAAGGTGAAGTTCATGCCCGTGTGGGCGAAGACCACCTTGGCGCCCTCCAGATTCTTCACATCGTCCCAGAACTTGGTGCTGAGGTAGAACTCCTCGGTGTCGTTCAGAGAGAAGTTCTTGTCGTTCAGCGGTGAGACGATGACGTGCTCCACCGTGACCAGCTTGCGCCAACGGTCGGTGGTGCAGAAGGCCTCAAAGCTGGGGTAGTGGTCGTTGTGGGAGTGGGTCAGCAGCCAAGCGCGGATGACGGGCTTGCCCTCCCCCCTGTAGGCACTGGTGATATAGCGCATCAGATTCTGCAGCTGGTTGCTGTAGGAGCCGTCGTAGACGATGAAGGAGCCGTCCTTCAGCTGGATCACATAGCCCATACCGATGAAGTTCTGGGTGTCCTTCATCTGAGCCACGGTGCACTCGTAGTCCCCGTCGGTGACGGCGGGAGTGGCGGGAGGCAGGGTATCGGCGGCGGTGTCGGACAGGACGATGGAAAGCTCACCCGCATACTTCAACCAGTAGACGTGAGCCATGACCGACTGCCCCACGAAGGTGGCGGCCTTGTTCTCGCTCTGCTCTATGGAGCTGTACATGCGGAAGTCCTTGCCCGTATAGTAGGCGCAGGCGGCGGCATAGTCCTCGGCGGTCTTGTCGCTGAAGCTGTGCAGGATGGAGCCGTCGTCGCACTCATAGACGATGTCAGCGGTCCGGTAGGCTTCGGGGAGGGAGACCTCGGTGGGCAGAGGAGCTTCGGGCTCGGTATCTTCTTCGGTGGGTGCCTCGGTGTCGGGCTGAGTCATGGGATCGGTGGGGGACTCACTGCCGTCCGCGGGGGTGGTGGTATCCTCGGAGGGGCCTCCGCTCACACAGGCGAAGAGGGGCAGACCCAGGACGAGGATCAGGAGGGAAGCGATCAGAAAACGCAAAGCGGTGTGCTTCATGGTAAGATCCCTTTCAAAAAATAATGGCATTACCGATTGTCTCGATAATGCCATTATACCATACCGTTCAGTCTTTGTCAAGCGGAGATCGCATTGAAAGCAACTTATTCCTTCTTCAGCCCATGCCCGTGCTGGCAGGGCTCCACGAAGAAGTCGGTGAGATCCACGAACCACCGTCCGTCCTCCAGCCTCGTAAAGCCGATGGACTTGATCATGCCCTCGCCCTCAAAGCTCTCGTCCTCGAAGTAGGCCTTGTGGACGCCGCAGAGGTCGATGAAATTCATGGCGGCGCGGCCCATGACGAAGAGGGACTCGATGCGGTCGCGGTCGGTAAAGGGGCGGTCCTTGACCATGGCCAGATCGTGGATATGGCCGCCCTCGGCGTCCATGCAGAACTGGCAAACGGCGGTCAGCTCCCCGTCCACCAGAGCGCGGTAGGCCATATCGTTTTCCTTAAAAACAACCCCCGCGCGGGCGCAGATCTCTGCCTGCTCGGTCTTGGTCTGAATGGGTAATACTTCCAGCATGATGAAATTCCTTTCTCGGTGTCAGTTATGGCTTCCCTTGAGCTTGCGGAGCTCCGCGGCGGTGAGCCTGCGCCACTTGCCCTCGTCCAGATCCCCCAGGAGTAGGGGACCCTCGGCCACGCGGGTCAGCTTGCGGACGTACAGGCCCTCTCGCTCGCACAGTCTGCGGACCTGGCGGTTGCGGCCGTCGTGGATGGTGACCTCCAGGGCGGTCTCGAACCCGTTGAAGGCGGCCTTTCTCACCTCGGCGGGGGAGGTCATCTTGCCGTCGATCTCAATGGGATGGGTCATGCCCGTCATCTGCTCGGCGGTGACAGCGCCCTCCACGTAGGCCAGATAGACCTTTCTCACCTCATGGGAGGGGTGGGCGAGCTTGTTGGCCAGGTCGCCGTCGTTGGTCAGGAGGAGCAGACCGTCGGAATCCATATCCAACCGCCCCACGGGGTACAGCCGCACCCCCGCGTCAGCCACCAGCTCGGCCACGGTATGCCGTCCCTTATCATCCGACAGGGTGGTGAGATAGCCGCGGGGCTTGTTGAGCATGATCACCGTCTTGGCGGGGGTAGCGGGCAGAACGATCTTTTTGCCCTTCCAGGTGACGGTGTCGGTGTCGGGATCCACCTTCTGTCCCAGGACGGCGGTGACTCCGTTGACCTTGACCTCCCCCCGCTCCACGGCGGTGTCGGCGGCGCGGCGGGACATGACCCCGCAGTCGGTGAAATACTTGGAAATGCGAATGGGTTCCATAGCAAAATTCCTTTTTGTGTCAATTCTTTTTTGAGAAGAGAGCAAGCAACCGCTCCCAAAGGCTCTGTGGGTAGGTCACCGCCTCCACACCGTAGGATGCCTTCAGCGGTACAGCTCCCAGCTCCCGTTTGGTGCCGTCCCGCGCCTCCTCAAAGAAGCGCAGCTGACCCATAGCCTGCCCCGCCTGTACGGAGGCGAAGTCAAAGCGGGGAAGCTCCACCGCACAGCGGATGGGGCCGTGATCCCGCCGCAAGGTCACGGCGAGAGCGTCGGTGTTCTCCACCATAACGTACTCCTGACTCCCCGAAACCAGCCACAGAGGAGCGGAAAAGCTCCCCGCCTCGCAGAGGGGAACCGTCTCGTACAGCCCGAAGCCGTAGTCCAGCATGGCGGTGTGATCCCGCCAATCGTCGGGGGCACCCAGAGTGACGGCGATGAGGGTCACCCCGTCCCGCTCGGCGGCGGAGACCAGACACCGTCCCGTCTTTTTGGTGAACCCCGTCTTGACCCCGATACAGCCCTCGTAGCTGTCCAGGAGCTTGTTGTGGTTCAGGAGCAGACGCACACCCTCGGTGCCGTGCAGAGGAATGGTCTTGCGCTCGGTGGCGCAGATGGTACGGAAGGTCTCGTTCTCCAAGGCCGCCCGCGTAATCACCGCCAGCTCATAGGCCGTGGTGTAATGCCCCTCGGCGTCCAATCCGTGAGGATTGATAAAATGGGTATCGGTCAGCCCCAGCTCGGCGGCCTTTCGGTTCATGCGTTCGGCAAAGGCCTCCACACTCCCCGAGACCGCCACCGCGATGGCCGAGGCGGCGTCGTTGGCGGACTCCAGAAGCAGGGCGTAGAGCAGTTGCTCCAGAGTCAGCACCTCGCCCTCCGCAAGGTAGACGGAGGACCCCTCCACGCCAACCGATTCGGCAGTGATCTTGACAGGGGTATCCAGGGGCAGAGCCTCCAGAGCCACCAGCGCGGTCATGATCTTGGTGGTGGAGGCCATGGGCAAGCGGGCATTCTCATTCTGCCCGAAGATCACGTCTCCCGATCCTGCCTCCAAGAGGACGGCGGCGCGGGCATTGACCCCCGTGAAGGCCACGGGCAGGGAAGCATCCCCCGCGGGAACCACCACCGCCCCGCTTTGATCGGGGGTCAGACGGTCTACGGGTATGGACAATTCGCCCGCCTTGGCAGAGAGACCGACAACAGGAAAAAAGACCCCCGCGACCGTCAAAAACAAGAGCACCGTTGCCGATAGGACAAACGCCGCCCGCAGGAGCCGTGTATGATGGGTGTAGTAAGGGTTTCGCATCTCCCGTTCCTCCGTGGTACAAGCATGGTTTACCACACTATACGGAGGAACGGGAGGGTTTATGACACCTGTCCGCGCACAGGGACAGGATCACGCGGGGGAATTACTCCTCGGTCTTGTCCTTGCCCAGCAGAGCCTTGACGCGGGCGATGATCTCGGGAGAGCGCTCGATGATATCGGCGATCTGCTCGATGGGATCGGAGGGGTTCTTGACGCCCACGTTGAG
>JAFULU010000286.1 GCA_017483125.1 Clostridia bacterium | reverse complement strand
TGCGCATCATCGGCACCGACCCCACGGGCAAGGTCCACCGCTTCATGGAGCCCACCGCGAGAGGCGGTGACGTGGCCGACCCCTGGTACACCGACCGCTTCGACATCACCTACCGAGACATTGAGGAGGGCTGTGACGCCTGGCTGGACCGCCTCATCCCCGAAGCGCGCAAAAAGGGGGCCGAGTCATGACCTACTCCACCCCCGTCGTCAAGGCAAAATTTTTGAGCCGCCCCAACCGCTTTATCGCCCTGGTGGAGCTGGACGGCGAGACGGTCACCGTCCACGTCAAAAACACGGGGCGGTGCAAGGAGCTGTTACCCGCAGGCGCTACCGTATATCTCGCCGCCGCTGAAAATCGCGCTAAAGCGCAACGCAAGACCCCCTACGACCTCGTCGCCGTGGAGAAGATCAAGCCCGACGGCACCACACTGTTCATCAACATGGACTCCCAAGCCCCCAACGCCATCGCCGCCGAATACCTCCCCATCAGCGGTCTGTTCGACGGGAACACCACCTACCGCCGCGAGGTGACCCACGGCACCTCCCGCTTCGATTTTGCTACCGACACCCCCGACAGCCCCACCGCCTACCTGGAGGTCAAGGGCTGTACCCTGGAGCGGGACGGCATCGCTTACTTTCCCGACGCCCCCACCGAAAGAGGTGTCAAGCACATCAAGGAGCTGACCGCCCTCGCGAAAGCGGGCCACCCCGCCTACATCCTCTTCGTCACCCAAATGAAGGGGGTGACCGAATTGCGTCCCAACGACGAGACCCACCCCGCCTTCGGAGAAGCCCTCCGCGAGGCAGAGGAGGCGGGAGTTGGGGTCATCGCCGTGGATTGCGTGGTGGAACCCACACCCAATCCCGACGGCACCCTGACCCTCTCGGTCACCGCCGATAAACCCATACCGGTCAATCTGTAAGGAGAACCGCCATGATCGACTTCAAGCATATGCCCGACACGATCCTCCCCCACTTCAAGGGCGGCGAGGGCGAGATGGTCGCGAAAATGTACAACGACGACCTCAACCGCATCCTCCTGGCCCGCCTCGCCCCCGGTCACACCGTAGGACTCCACACCCATGAGACCTCCAGCGAGATTATGTACTTCCTCTCGGGCAAGGGCACCGTCACCACCGACGGGGTCTCCGAGACCGTCACCGCGGGGGACTGCCACTACTGCAAGAAGGGAAGCAGCCACACCCTCGTCAATGACGGGGAGGAGGAGCTGGTGTTCTTCGCGGTGGTGCCGCAGCAGTAAATTGCAGTTTATCGGTGAGATACTAGTTACAAGATACAAAGATACAAGATATGTAAAAACCCTTACGACGACTCCCGTTTCTATATCTTGTATCTTGTATCTCCGTATCTTGTATCTCTTCGATAAACCCAAATTTGAAATCGAACCCTTGACTTTTCCCCGCATATGTGCTATAATATCCCCATCTATTTCCCCAAGGAGGGATCCACCCATGAACAAATGCTACATCCCCGCAGGCTATAAGCCCGTGCTGGACGCCTACGATACCCAGCGCGCCATATCCTACATCAAAAACCACTTCCAGACCGAGTTCCAGAACGCCCTGAACCTCAAGCGCGTCTCGGCCCCCCTGTTCGTCACCGACGCCTCGGGCCTGAACGATAACCTCAACGGCTACGAGCGCCCCGTCTCCTTCGACGTCCCCGCCATCGGCGCCGAGGCCGAGGTGGTGCACTCCCTGGCCAAGTGGAAGCGTCTCGCCCTCAAGCGCTACGGCTTCACCGTGGGCCACGGCCTCTACACCGACATGAACGCCATCCGCCGCGACGAGGAGCTGGACAACATCCACTCCATCTACGTGGACCAGTGGGACTGGGAGAAGATCATCACCCCCGAGACCCGCACCATCGAGTATCTCCAGCTCATAGTCCGCGCCATCGTCCGCGCCATTTGTGATACCAACGACCAGCTCCGCGTCCGTTTCCCCCAGCTCACCACCAAGCTGGAGCGGGACGTCACCTTCATCACCTCCCAGGAGCTGGAGGATCTCTACCCCGATCTGAAGACAGGCTCCGAGCGGGAGAAGGCCTTCGTCAAGGAGCATCACACCGCCTTCATCATGCAGATCGGCGGGAAGCTGAAGTCGGGCAACCGCCACGACGGCCGCGCCCCCGACTACGACGACTGGCAGCTCAACGGCGACCTCTTCTTCTGGGACGACGTCCTGGGCCGCGCCCTGGAGATCTCCTCCATGGGTATCCGCGTGGACGCCGAATCCCTGGACCGCCAGCTCACCATCGCGGGCTGTGACGACCGCAGAAGCCTGCCCTTTCACAGGATGCTTCTGAACGGCGAGCTGCCCCTCACCATCGGCGGCGGTATCGGCCAGTCCCGCCTCTGTATGCTCATGATGGGCTGCTGCCACATCGGCGAGGTTCAGTCCTCCATCTGGGATGCCGACACCGTAGCCGCCTGCGAGGCCGCGGGCGTTCCGCTCCTGTAATCGGTTTTGCAAAATATATAAAAACTTTTTGGATCGGAACTTCATATTTATTCAACAAAAATATTGCAAAAATCCGGGAAAAGTGATATAATAGTCAAGAAAGATTCAAAAGCCGTGTCGGTGCGTCGGCGCAGTGGGTGTCGGCGTAATAAACGTCCGAGAATCACGAAAAATCCATTTTGCTAAAGGAGCAGAATCATGAAAAAGATTTACGCAGGCAAGACCAAGGATGTGTACGAGCTGGAAAACGGCAACGTACTGCTCAAGTTCAAGGACGATTGCACCGGCAAGGACGGCGTGTTCGATCCCGGCGAGAACTCTGTGGGACTCACCATCGAGGGCATCGGCAAGGCCAATCTTCAGACCTCTGTGTACTACTTCGAGATGCTGAAGGCCGCGGGCATCAAGACCCACTATATCTCCGCCGACGTGGAGAACGCCACCATGGAAGTCCTCCCCGCGCAGAACTTCGGTAAGGCCCAGGGCGGTAACGGCCTGGAGGTCATCTGCCGTCTGGTCGCTACGGGTAGCTTCATCCGCCGCTACGGCGAGTACATCAAGAACGGCACCCGCATTGAGGGCGGTTACGTGGAGTGCACCTTCAAAAACGACGAGAAGGGCGATCCCCTGGTCACGGGCGAGGGTCTGGCCGTGCTGGGTGTCATGACTCCCGAGATGTTCGAGACCATGAAGAAGCAGACCATCGCCATCACCAAGATCGTGGCTGACGACCTCAAGACCATCGGCCTGGATCTCTGGGACATCAAGTTTGAGTTCGGCTACACCAAGGACGGCGAGGTTGTCCTCATCGACGAGATCGCCTCGGGCAATATGCGCGTCTACAAGGGCGATACCATCGTTGAGCCCGTGGAACTGACCAAGCTGATCCTGAACAGATAATTGAAGAATTGACAAAAAAGAAGAGCTTCGGCATGACCGAGGCTCTTTTTTAGTCCTCAAAAAACACCTCCGTTCCGAGAAACGGAGGTGTAAGTAAGTAGATGGATAATTTTACTGATCGAACTTTTCCATAGCCTTCTGAAGCTGAGCGATGCTTCTCTCAATGGAGGTCTTGAAGCGCTTGTTCTGGGAGGCCACACCCTTGCTACCGCTGGGCAGCAGGCAGGAGGCCAGAGAACCGAAGGCGTTGGAGCCCCACTGGTAGTAGTAGGACAGATCGCAGGCACGGTTGGAGAGGATCTTGTCGATCATGGGGCCCGACTGCTCGTCCTTGGCACCCTTGGTCTTCAGGTTAATCTCGTAGTACTGCTCGGTCAGAGTGTCCATGGAGTGGTAAGCCATGGCCTCGATCATGGAGTTGACCATGACCAGATTCTCACCGCTGACGCTCTTGGGGATGGAGACGCTGGATGCGGTCAGGTGCATCATGGAGTAGTAGGAGCCCTGCTGGGTGTTGTACATGGGGTAGGGCAGGATACCGAAGTCTACGTCGTAGCCGCGCATACGGGTGACGCACTGCATGACCTCACCCATGAACAGGGCATGGTTCTCACCGAATGCCTTCTTACCCGCATCCACTACGTTGGAGCCGTCGCCGGGGTTGTTCAGATCCACGGTCAGATCCTTGGCGAAGATCAGCTTACCCATGTCGGCGATGTTCTGGGCCAGCTCCACGTCCAGCTCGTAGATGGGGGCGTCGATCTCGTCCTTGGTGCACATGGTCACGCCGCCGCCGAAGAGCAGGCAGTAGGGAACGTCACCGGTGTAGGCCAGACCCGCGATATCCGAGTCGTAGGACAGCTTGCCGTCTCCGTTCTTGTCCTGAACGGCCAGCTGCTCGTACTCGTAGAACTTCTCCATGGTCCACTCGTTGTTCTCGACCAGGGCGTACAGATCGGGGATGTTGCAATCCTTGACGATCTGCTTGTTGAACATGATGATGAAGGTGGCGTCGTTATCCGAGGTCAGCAGGTCGCCCGTAGCGAAGTACAGACGCTCGTCAATGGACATACCCTGAGCCATGTTGTTGTCCCACCAGGGCTTCTCAAAGTCCATGTACTCGATCTCATCGTCGTTCAGATTCCAGAGGAACCCGTTGGTGGCGAAGGAAGCGGAGTTGACGGTGTTGGTGACAACGGCCTGGAAATCACCCGTAGGAGCGGCGACCTCGTTGGTCAGCGCGGTGTGGTGCTCGCCCGTGGGCTTGAACAGCTCGGTGATGGTAACACCGTAGGCCTGGAGAATGCGGTCGTTGCGCTCAAAGACGGCGGTGCTGATGTTGTCGGAATCGGTGGTCTGATCCTCGGCGAAGATCTCAACGGTAGACCATTCACCCTCGTCACGGGTGAGGAAGCAGAGCTCCATGCCGTCGTAGCGGGTGTCGGGGATCTCAAGGGGCTCACGGGTCTCGTCCTCGGCGTTGGTGGTCACGTTCGAGCCCGCGGTGGTGTCGGTGGTGGTGTCACCCGTAGCGCAGGAAGCCAGCGAGCCGACCAGCAGGAGAGCGGCCATAAGAACGCAAAGCAGTTTTTTCAGCATGAAAAAAACCTCCTAATGAATTTGTCCGTACACATAGGTACAGTTACAGCACTTCATTATACCACAAAACGGCGGTAATTGCAAGAGGGAAACAGACAACTCCCACGGAAAAAGCCCGTGGGAGTTGTAAATTTTTTTCGTTTTCGGCGCATTACATGCAGATGTCGTAGGCCATACGGTAGAGACGCTCCACCTTGGCGTGTCTGGCCAGACAGTGAGCCTTCATTTGGGCGATCTCAAAGCCCGTGAAGCGGTCCAGCTCGCCGTCCTTGAGGTTGTTCTTGTACATATGATCCAGGGTCAGGGCATAGTTGATGTCGCAGGAGGTGATGCGGTTCTCGTGAACACACATGACCAGATTGGACTTGTTCTCCAGGAGGTGGTTGACGGCCTCCACCCCCATCTGGGAGGCGGTGAGACGGTCACGAAGGGTGGGGTTACCGCCGCGGATGGTGTGGCCCAGGTTGGTGAAGCGGGTGTCAATGCCCGTCTCGCGGATGATCTCCTCCTTGAAGTCCTCACCGTAATTCTTGCCATTGATCTTGGGCATACCCTCGGAGCAGATGGCGATGATACCCCGCTTGCCGTGTTCCTCGCGGGCCTGACGGATCTTCTTGATGGCGTTGTCACGGTTAAAGGCTACTTCGGGAATGGCCACCGAAATGGCACCCGTGGCAATAGCCAGATACAGAGACAAAAAGCCGCACTTGTTGCCCATGACCTCGGTGACGATGCAGCGGGCGTGGGACTCAGCGGTGTCGCGGAGGGCGTCGAACAGCCCCAGAGCGGTGTTCAGCGCGGTGTCGAAGCCAATGGTCTGCTCGGTGGCCGAAATATCGTTGTCAATGGTGGCGGGGATACCGATGGAAGGAATGCCATGGTTGGTCAGATCGGTGGCACCGCGGAAGGTACCGTCACCGCCGATGGCGATGACCGCGTCAATGTGGTACTTCTCGCAGGTGCGCAGAGCCTTCTCCATGCCCTCGGGAGTGGCGAACTCGGGACAGCGGCTGGAGTACAGGATGGTACCGCCGCGGGTCACGATGTTGGACACGCTGGAGGAGTCGAAGGGGCGCAGGTAGCGCTGACGGACGATATCGGGATCCGATTCGTCGGCGGCACCCAAAAGGCCGGAGTAACCGCCCAGAATGCCTACCACCTCAATGCCCTGACTCAGGGCGCGGCGCGTTGCGGCGCGGATGGCGGCGTTCATACCGGGCGCGTCGCCACCCGAGGAAAGAATACCGATTTTCTTGAATTCTGCCATGAAAAAACCTCCTGCCGTCCGACGTCGGGGACGGCTTACATTGTAATTATCTATATTGTACCCGTTGAAAAGGTATATAGTCAAAGTCAGACAAGACCCAGAACGGCACGGACAGCCTCCATCATCACGCGGGAAGCGGCGGCCTCGCGGACGTACTCGCGGGACTTGCGGGGGAAGTAGAGACGGTGGGTGGTGACACCCTCCTTGGTGGCGATGCCTACGTAGACCGTACCGACGGGATTCTCCTCGGTTCCTCCCGTGGGGCCCGCGTAGCCCGTGGTGGACAGCCCGATATCGGTGCCCATTCTCTCTCGGGCACCCTTGGCCATCTCGGCGGCGGTCTCGGCGGATACCTCGGTGTACGCCGCGATGGTGGCGGGATCCACACCCAGTGCCTTGATCTTGATTTCGTTTTGGTAGGTGACGAATCCACCGTAGTACACGGCGGAGGCACCCGAAACGGCGGTGATGCGCTGGCCGATCATCCCCCCCGTGCAGGACTCGGCGGTGGCCAGAGTCAGGCCGCGACGGGTAAGCAATCGCACCAGAGCGGTCTCGATATTTTCGCAATCCACACCGTAAATGTACGGCGCGATATCCCTGTGCTCATGGATGCGCTCGACCAAACCGTCGCAGAGAGCGGCGGCCTCGGCTTCGCTTTGCGCCCTCGCGGTGACGCGGAGACGGACTTCACCCGACTTACAGTAGGGAGCGACCGTGGGATTCTCGGAGGAGACCATCAGATCGTGGAGCAGAGACTCCACCGTGGATTCTCCCAGACCCATGATGTGAATGTTGCGGCTGACCAGAATGCCCTCGGTGTAGTGCCGCAGGAAGGGAACCACCAGCTCCTCAAAGAGGGGGATCAGCTCGGCGGGAGGCCCGGGGAGCATGACGGCGGTTCGGGTGGCGTCGCTCACAGCCAGAGCGGGAGCGGTGCCGTAATGATTGGGGAAGACCACACAGCCCTCGGGCATCATGGCCTGCTTCTCGTTGTTCGGGGTCATGACCCGCCCCGTGCGGTTGAAGAAATCCCGTATAGCGGTCAGGGACTCCTCGTGGAGATACAGATCCCGCCCGAAATAGGCGGCCACGGTCTCCTTGGTGAGATCGTCGTAGGTCGGCCCCAAGCCACCACTCAGAATCACCAGATCGGCGGCAGGCCGTCCGTGCCCCTCAAAGGCATCCGACAGAGCCACGCGGAGTCTCTCGGGGTGGTCACCCACCACCGTCTGGTGATAGACCGCGATCCCCAGAGAAGCGAGACGCTTGGAGAGAAACGCGGCGTTGGTGTTGACGATGTCCCCTAAAAGCAGCTCGGTGCCCACACAGAGTATTTCAGCCGTGCGGATGGGATGGATCCGATTGTGGGTATCAAACGAAGCCATAACAGTACCTTCGTGCCGGGGGGCGTCCTTTCGTCAAGAGTGAATTGAAACTAACATACCAATTAACATTATACCACAAAACAATCAATTTGTAAAGGAAAAATCAAGAAAAAACTTGAAAACTTTTGTATTTCATAGTATAATGAACAGAGAAATCACCCAAGGAGCCTTTCATGAACCAAACTCTCCCTAACCCCCTGTCCGCCTGCGCCCTTTGCCCCCGTAAATGCGGTATTGACCGCACCAAGGGTCAGGTCGGTGTCTGCGGCATGACCGATACCCTCCGTGTGGCCCGTATCGCCCCCCATATGTGGGAGGAGCCCCCCATCAGCGGAAGCCGCGGCTCGGGCACCGTCTTCTTTTCGGGGTGCAGCCTGCGCTGTATCTTCTGCCAGAACCGCGTGATCAGCCGCGAGGGGCTGGGCAAGCCCTATACCGCCGAGGAGCTGACCCGCGCCATCCTTGATCTTTGCGACAAGGGCGTGCACAATATCAATTTCGTCACTCCCACCCACTATACCTCCCTCCTTGTCCCCATTCTGGAGAAGATCAAGCCCACCCTCGGCATTCCCGTGGTCTGGAACTGCGGCGGCTACGAGTCGGTGGAGACCCTCCGTATGCTGGAGGGTCTGGTGGACATCTACCTACCCGACTTCAAGTACTTTTCTTCCGATCTGGCCCGCGACTACTCCTCCGCCCCCGATTATCCTACCGTCGCCACCGAGGCTCTGCTGGAAATGTACCGCCAGACAGGGAAGTACGATGAGGATCACGGCCTTGCCATAAAGGGAGTCATTGTCCGCCACCTGGTCCTCCCCGCGTGCCGCGCCGATTCCATGAACGTCCTGCGCCATATCGCCTCCATCCTCCCCGTCCGGAATATCCGCGTCTCGGTCATGCGCCAGTACACCCCCGACTTCGCCGCCGACGCTCCCTACAAGAATCTCCGCCGCCGTGTCACCGACTTTGAGTATACCTCGGTGCTGGAGGAGGCGGACCGACTGGGGATCATAGGCTTCAGCCAAGGAAAGGACGCGGCCACCAAGGCGTATACGCCGGACTTTGAGGGGTAAATTGCAGTTTATCGGTCTGTTGGGTTTCCTCTATTGCGGGGGTGAAGGGGGCGAAGCCCCCTTCACAAAGCGCGAAAGGGGGGCGGTGTCGGAGGGGGGAAAGCCCTCTGACGCGCGCGGTAGCGCAAGAAGGTTTGCAATCATAAAACCCTTGTGCATCAAAGCAAAAAACAGATACAACCCGTAAACTTTCTTGCACCTTCCGGTGCGCGTCAGGGCGCTCCAGGCCGCCCCCGACACCGCCGGCCACCCGTTTGGGTAGTGGGGGCTTCGCCCCCACTACCCCCATAGAATGAGGAAACCCAACAGCCCGATAAACCCAAATTTGATTTCCCTCATCAAAAAAGCACCCGAAGCCAAAGCGGCCTCGGGTATTTCTGATAATTCAAAAATCAATACGCAATGGTAGTCATCAGGGCGTACTCGGGCTGGGACACGTCCAGTCTGGAGCACTGGGCCACCACGGGCTGATCCGACTCCACCAGCAGTGCGTAGGGCTTGTTGCGGGGGATGGTCTGCCCCTTGTCGTTGACCGCCTTGTCCAGACGGATGTGGTTGGTGCGCTCGTGCTCGCAGATCGCGGTAAAGCCGCGGAGAGGCTCGGCGTCCTCAAAGAAAACGGTAATGCGGATGTGAGCGGTCTCGCCCGACAGGTTCAACACGCAGACAGCCTCGTGGCTGACAAACTCGCCCTTGACGGTGTCGCTCATGTAGCCGTCGGGAATGAGCCAGGTATTCTTTCCGATCATGATGGTTTCTCCTTTCGGTGGGGAAGATTCATTGTACACAGTATAGCACAAAGCGGGCGGGAAGTCAAGAGGGAATCACCCAACAAAGACAAAAATCCCCACCCAAGGGCGGGGATCATGGCAGGGTCAGAGATCCCGCTTGCCGCGGAGATTGCCCCAGTTGATGCGGTTGACGATGGCCACCGTCACGATGCAGGCCACGGCGGCGGTGAACCAGCACATGATCTGGGTCACGATGGAATCCGACCCGAAGTAGAGTCGGCAGGCCAGAAACAGACAGACCTCTACCGAGCAGGAGCAGAGGATCTTGACGATGCGCTGACGGAATATGAGCATGGGAATCAGAAGCACAAAGGCCACCGCGAGACAGGCAATGATCTTGCCCATCTGGATCTCCTCCGTGGGGACGGTTCTGACGGCGGGCTCTGCGAAAAGAGCCATATAGGACAGGAGCATGGGACACCTCCATAGAAACAAGGATCGTTTTCCACCTACATTATAGCACAAAACCGTCCGCTTGTCAAAACGCAATTGAACGCCGAGATAATTTTGTAGGGTTGCACAGAACTACCCTGATCCCTCTGTGCAATTCCACAACACAAAGAGGAAAAATGTTACAAAATCCCCCTTTCTTTCAAGGGTGGTTTCTGCTATACTTATATAGATATGAAATTACCGAAAGGAGCGGCCATGGCCTACACCTACCAAACTCTGACCCAGGCCCTGTCCCGCGCAGGCATCGACCAGCCCGCCTACGAGGCCTCCCTCCTTCTGGAGCACTTCGCGGGGGTCTCCTACGCCACCCTTATGACCGACCGTGACCGTGTCTACGATCTTCCCGCTCTGGAAAGCGCCGTCACCCGCCGCCTGTCCCGTGAGCCTCTCCAGTACATTTTGGGTGAGTGGGACTTTTACGGCTGTACCTTCCGAGTCACCCCCGATTGCCTCATCCCCCGCCCCGACACCGAAATTCTGGCGGAGACCGCCATCAAAGCCCTCCCCCGCGGCGCCCGCGTGGCCGACCTCTGTACGGGAAGCGGCTGTATCGCGGTAGCCACCCTCTACCACCGCCTCGACGTCACCGCCGACGCATTGGAGCTTTCCCCCCAAAACCTGGCCCTCGCCACCGAGAACGCCAACCGTAACGGTGTCACGGATCGCTTCAACCCCATTGAGGCAGACCTGCTGGGTGACGGATCGGCCAAGCTCTCCCCCCGCGCCCCCTACGACGCCATTTTGTCCAACCCCCCCTATATCCCCACCGCGGATATCGCCGCCCTCTCCCCCGAGGTCCACAGAGAACCTATTGCCGCCCTGGACGGCGGTGAGGACGGTCTGGTCTTCTACCGCGCCATCCTCCGCGACTATGCCCAACTGGTCAAGCCCGGCGGCCTCATCCTCCTTGAGATGGCCTACGACCAGGCCGAAGACCTCAAGGCCCTGGCGGCTCAGTATCTCCCCGAAGCTTCCTTGGAGATCCTGCGGGATCTGGGCGGGAACGACCGCGTCACCAAGATCACCCTCCCCACCCATTGACATATACTGGTGGATATCCTACATCGAAAGGACACGATCACCATGAAAATAACCGTACTGGCAGGCGGCCTCTCCCACGAGCGGGAGGTCTCCCTGTCCTCAGGATCCCTCATCGCGGGAGCCTTGGTGCGCCGCGGCCATGAGGTCTGCCTTGTGGACCTCTACACGGGCAAGGCCATCGACGGCACCGCGCCCGTTTTCACCCGTGACCCCATCGCTCCCTACCTCGTCTCCCGCGCCGTCCCCGATCTGACCGCCCTTAAGGCCTCCACAGGCAACGGAGAACGCCGCATGGCCGAGAATATCCCCGCCCTCTGTCGGGAGGCTGACGGGGTCTTCGTAGCCCTCCACGGCGACGTGGGCGAGAACGGCCAGCTCCAGGCCTATCTGGACATGGCCTGCATCCCCTACACGGGAAGCGGCTACGCGGGCAGTCTTCTGGCTATGGATAAGGACCTCACCAAGCAGCTCCTTACCCGCGCGGGGGTGCCCACCGCTCCCTGGGTCTTCTGCGACCTCACCCACTGTACCCCCGAGGCCGCCGTTTCCCGCATTGAGACCGAGCTGGGCTACCCCGTGGTGGTCAAGCCCTGCTCGGGCGGCTCCAGCGTGGGGGTGTCCATGGCGGATACCCGCGAGGAGCTGACCGCCGCCATCGAAAAGTGCGCCGTATACGAGACCGCCCTGCTGGCCGAACGCCGTATTGCGGGCCGTGAGCTGACCGTCAGCTATCTGGGCGGCGAGGTCCTACCCGCCGTGGAGATCATCCCCCTCACGGGCTTCTACGACTACGAGAACAAGTACCAGGCGGGCAAGACCACCGAGATCTGCCCCGCCCCCCTCACGAATGCCGAGACCGCCGCCCTGGAGGAGGCCACCCGCAAGGGCTTTGAGGCCCTCCGCCTCCGTGGGTACGCCCGCTTTGACTTCATTCTGGACGAGAGCGGTACCCCCTGGTGTCTGGAGGCCAATACCCTGCCCGGCATGACCCCCACCAGCCTTTTGCCCCAAGCCGCCGCCGCCGTGGGGATTAGCTATGACGAGCTGTGCGAGCGTATGGTCATGATGGCGGTTCAAAAGAAGAAGTAAAAGCTTTCATATTTGGGTTTGTCGATCCGTTCCTTTGCCTTCCCCAGCGGGGAAGGGGGACCGCGAAGCGGTGGATGAGGAGAGTGAATTACGGTTCGGTATCGGGTATGATTTCTCTCGGCGTATCAAGGGCTTTATGTATACACCCGTATAAAAGACCAAACCCGCTCTCCTCATCCACCACCTGCGGTGGTCCCCCTTCCCCGC
>JAFULU010000285.1 GCA_017483125.1 Clostridia bacterium | reverse complement strand
GCAAAGAAAGTGGGGTATCAGCGTAAGCCTTCCCTTGGGGGAAGGGGGACCGCGAAGCGGTGGATGAGGGGAAGGGTTCGGTTCTGTTCCTGACCCACCGACAAACCTAAATTTAAAAATCCAAACCAAAAAAGGACCCCTCACCATGAACTACTATATCGGCATTGACATCGGCGGCACCAAATGCGCCGTTGTCCGCGGAGACGGGCACGGTACCGTCACCGCCAAGGTACGCTTTGATACCACCACCCCCGAAAAGACCCAGGCCGCCATTTACGAAGCCGTCCTCCGCCTCATTGAGGAGGGCAAGGCCGTCGGCGAGACCCCCGTGGCCATCGGTGTCTCCTGCGGCAGTCCCATGGACTCGAAGCGGGGCATCATCCAAGAGCCTCCCAACCTCCTCGGCTGGAAGGACGTTCACATCACCGAGGAGCTGACCGCCCGCACGGGGCTTTCCGCCTACCTCTGCAACGACGCCAACGCCTGCGCCCTGGCCGAGTGGCGGTTTGGGGCGGGGCGCGGGACACGGAATATGGTCTTCTGCACCTTCGGCACGGGCTTTGGTGCGGGGCTGATCCTGGACGGTAAGCTCTACGCCGGTACCAACGACAACGCGGGGGAGATCGGCCACATCCGCCTGGACACCGAGGGGCCTATGGGCTACTATAAAATCGGCTCGGTGGAGGGCTTCTGCTCCGGGGGAGGTCTGCGTAAGCTGGGTCAGCGGTACGCCCTCAAGGCCATCCAGGAGGGAATCACCCCCGCCTACTGCCCTACGGTAGACGATTTGGATACCGTCACCGCCCTCTCCATGGCGGGCGCCGCCCACGCCGATCCCCCCGATCCCACCGCCCTGGCGGTCTGGGAGGAGTGCGGAAAGCGTCTCGGCTACGCCATGTCCATTCTGGTGGATCTCCTCAATCCCGAAAGGATCGTGCTGGGGAGCATCTACGCCCGCTCCTCCAACCTCCTCTGCGACGCCATGAACCGCGTGATGCGGGAGGAGTGCCTCGCTCCCAACCTGTCGGTCTGTGAGGTAGTCCCCGCCGAGCTGACCGAGACCGTCGGCGACATCGCCGCTCTTACCGTCGCCATCGAGGGCTACGGTGAGGGCTGATCCCCCAAAAATTGCTCATTCCCAAAAAGGAGGCTGTTCATGAACAAACCTACCCGCGCCCTTTCCCTGCTCCTCTGTATCTGTCTCCTGATCCCCCTGACCCTCGGTCTGGCCGCCTGCTCCAAGGAGCCTGTCACCGAGAACCGCGTGACCTCGGTCACCCTGAAGGGGGGGAGCATCTCCATCGAGGCCGCCCTGACCAAGGGCTTTCTGGAGGGCTACACCCACAAGAAGGTCTACCTCTTTGAGCTGCCCTCGGTGTACAGCGGGGACTTTGACCTCTCCGAGCTGGATCCTGTGGAGGAGACCAAGCCCCGGGGCAGTCTGACCTTCACCCTGCCCGCCTATGACGGTGCCCGCTCCCGCCTCCACTCCTCCTATCTGGTGGCCTCCCTTGACCCCGCCACGGGGGTCTATACCCCCCTGACCGCCCCCGCCGCCCTGTCCAATCCCGAGGCTTTGGCTCCCGCCGCTACCGAAGGAACCGTGGGCGAGACCTCCATCAAGGGTCTGGTCTCCGACTCCCCCGCCGACGCCATCCGTCTGGGTGCTACCCATACCGTGGTGGAGGTGCCCATGGAAAAGCTGATCCTCTCGGGCTGGCGAGAGGGCGCGGTCTCCTACCTCTACAACGGCGTGACCCGCTACGTGGATGCCGAGGCGCTGGCCGCGCTGGACGAAACGGTAGGAGTCTACACCGCCGCAGGCGTGGAGGTCTACCTCCGCTTCGTGCTGGGGGATCCCACGGGGTATGACGTGCCCCTGGGCCTCTACCTCCCCACCGCCACAAGCGCGGAGGCCGCCGACTACGCCGTGAACATGAGCACTCCCTTCTCCACGGTCATTATGGAGGGCTTCCTTGACTTCATGGCTGACCGTTACGCCACCCCCGCGGATGGCAGAAGGGCCGTCAACGCCTTCATCATGGGCCGTCGGGTCAACGATTCGGTGGATGCCAATAACGCCGCGGGCATGACCCTGGCCGCCTATATCACCAACTACGAAAAGCTCACCCGCGTGGCCCATACCGCCCTGGTTTCCCACAACCCCGAGGGGCGGGTCTACGTCGCCCTGGACGGCCGCCGTACGGTCACCGACGGGCGGGGCTGGGACACCGCCGCCTTCCTCTCGGCCTTTGCCGAGGAGGTCGCCCTCCGCGGAGGCTATCGCTGGCATACGGCCTGCGAGCTGTACGCCGACACCCCCGCCCTCTGGGAGGATGACGCCGCCACCGATACCGCCTGCTTCACGGTCCGCAATCTGGGGGTTCTGACCACCCTTCTGGACAGCCCCGCCTACCGTCAGGGCGGTGAGTCTCCCCGTCTGCTAATCAGCGGGTTCTCGGTTCCCGCCGTTATCCGCGGCGGTACTCCCTCGGACGCCGACGCCAACAAGCAGGCCGCCTCCTACGCCTTCGCCTACCTGACCTGCGTGCAGAACGGCGGGGTGGAGGCCCTGATCTACGACGTCCACACCGACCCCGCCCCCACCGCCGAGGAGACCGACCTCCGCGGCCTCTGGACGGTTGAGGCCGATACCGTCCCCGACGGGGAGACCGACGGGGAGACCGAGCCTACCCTCCTGCCCGTCGCGACCCGTCCCATCTACAGGGTCTTCCAAGCAATCGACACCACCGAGGCCTCTTCCCTGTCCGCCGATCTCACCGCCATTATGGGTGCCGCCTACACCAAGCTGGAGAGCGCGCTGGCGGGTAAGGCCGCCGCCGTGGCCTCCGTCAAGGGAAGCGGGACCCTCCTGCCCCATTCCTCCGATCACGGAAGAGCCTCCTCTCTCTATCGGTTCGATCAAGGCGAGCTTCACGGCTTTACCGACGGCGGCTGTCTCTCCAATCTGGAGCTGACCTACGCCGAGACCCTCGGCATGAATACCCTCCACGCCCGCTTCGACCGCGACAATATGACCCAGCCCATGGGGCTCACCGTCACCCTCCCTGCCACCCACCTCATCGGGGGCAAGGAGCTGATCTTTGACCTCTACGGAGGTCCTATGGGCGGAGCCGCGAGTAGCAAGCCCACGGTCACCCTCCGCCTCACCCGCGCCTCCAAGGGAAGCGTGGCCGACGGGGCGGGAGAGATCCGCTACGAGGCCTCGGTGGACGGGATCAAGTCGGGCTCCTGGCAGACCGTTTCCTTTGACATCACCGCCTTCACCTCCCTCCTGGACGCCTCCGACGAGGTGACCCTGACCCTGACCATGGACTATCCCCCAAACACCGCCCCCAAGGGTCCCTCCGCCCACCACATGGGTCTGGCGGGAGTCTACGTCCTCGGCCCCGTGGCCGTGGGGGGTGCTCCCACGGGTGTGGTGGTGGCCGTGGTGGCAGTACTGATCCTGCTGGTGGTGGGTGTCACCCTCATCCTCTTCCTCCGTCACCGCAAAAAAGCCTGACGGGATCCCATCCTCCCGCTTTCTTCCTTAATTATAATAAGAGCAACCATGATGAATCACATCCGACTCCACGAGGGCTTCCCCCTCCTCCCCCATCCCCGCGCCAGGGCGGTCATTGATACCAAAGCCCTGACCCAAAACTATCACACCCTGCTGGGCCCCGTAAAGGCCGTCTCCCCCAGCACCTACGCCATCGCCGTGGTGAAGGCCGACGCCTACGGCCACGGCATCCGTCCCGTGGTGTCCGCCCTCCTGGAGGCGGGATGCCGCTCCTTCGCCGTAGCCTGTCCCGAGGAAGCGGTGGCCCTCCGCAGACTCCTCCGCGAGCTTTTGAGTGGAACCGCCTCGGACCTGGACACCGACATTCTGGTGCTGGGCTACACCGACCCTCAAAACGCCCCCATCCTCGCCGCCTACCACATCGCCACCGCCCTCCTCTCGGAGGAGTACGCCCGCCGTCTGCTGGCCTGTGCGAAGGAAGCGCGGGTCACGG
Source organism: Clostridia bacterium (assembly GCA_017483125.1). GTDB lineage: Bacteria > Bacillota > Clostridia > Oscillospirales > CAG-272 > CAMEON01. The sequence goes on along the minus strand of JAFULU010000285.1, from coordinate 1,651 downwards.
TGAAGGGTCACATTGCTCTGGATACGGGCATGAACCGCATCGGCTTCCCCGCCCATACCGAGGAGGAGATCAGCGAGGCGGTCACCGCCATCCAACGCCTGTGGCGGGAGGGCACCCCCACCCCCGAGGGCGGCGGTCTGATCTTTGACGGTCTGTTCACCCACTTCGCCCGCGCCGACGAGGACTTTGACACCGAAATGACCCACCCAGACAGCCTGACCATGACCCAGTACACCCGCTACCGCCGTGTTTACGACGGGCTGGTAGCCAAGGGCATCCGTCCCCGTGTCTGCCATATCTGCAACAGCGCGGCCACGGTGCGCTTCCCCGGGGTATGCCCCGAGGGCTGTCTGGACGCGGTACGGCTGGGCATCAATCTCTACGGCTACGGGGTCCATTACCCCGAAAACCAGGGGGTTTCATGCATGAAACCCACCATGAGGCTGGAAACTGCCGTCACCCATATCCATACCCTCCTGCCGGGAGAGACCGTGGGCTACGGCGGCACCTACCGATCCGACACCCCCCGTCTGCTGGCTACCCTCCCCGTGGGCTACGCTGATGGCTGGCTCCGCGCCTTCTCGGGCTGTACGGTCACCTTCCATACCGAAAAGGGAGATTTCACCGCCCCCATCGTGGGACGGGTCTGCATGGACCAGTGCATGGCCGACGTGACGGGACTCCCCGTGGCGGTGGGCACCCCCGTGACCCTGTTCGGTCAAGATCCCGCCCAGCTGGAGGCCCTGGCCGAGCGGGCCCACACCATCCCCTACGAGCTGCTCTGCCTCATTACCGCCCGTATCCCCCGTGTGTACGGGGAAAACTGACGAAAAGGGTGACCGCCCCGAAATGAGCGGCCACCGCCGAAAAGGAGTCCGCATGATCTACGATATTTCCCAAGAGGTTTTTTCAAGCCGTGTCTGGCCCGGCGACCCCGCCCCCGTCCGTGAGGTACTGGGGGACATCCGCAAGGGGGACATGGTGAATCTCACCGCCTTTTCCATGTGCGCCCACAACGGCACCCACGTCGACGCCCCCTCCCATTTTCTGGCCAACGGCAAAACGGTGGATCAGCTGGATCCCGCCGCGTTTCTTGGGTTCTGCTACGTCACCCACCACGAGGGGGACGTGACCGCCGAGGATGCCCGCCGCATTCTGGGCTACGCCGCCGAGGCCGATGCCGCCGAGCGTATCCTCATTGCGGGGAAGGCCACCGTCACCATCGAGGCCGCCCGTGTCTTCGCCGACGCGAAGATCAAGCTCATCGGCAACGAGAGCCAGACCGTCGGCCCCGAGGACGCCCCCGCCGCCGTGCATTACCTTCTGCTGGACGCTGAGGTGGTGCTTTTGGAGGGGCTGAACCTCTCCCGCGTGCCCTCGGGCAAGTATTTTCTCTCCGCCGCGCCCCTCAATCTGGGCGGATGCGAGGGTGCCCCCTGTCGGGCGATGCTGATGGATCTGTAAATTGGGGTTTAGCGGTGGCTTTCCTCGTTACTTGCCTTCCCCAGCAGGGAAGGTGTCACGAAGTGACGGATGAGGAGAGCGGGTTTGAATTTACAAGCGGGTGTATACGTAAAACCCTTGATACGCCAAGAAAAATCATACCCGATACCGAACCGTAATTTGCTCTCCTCATCCACCGCTTCGCGGT
>JAFULU010000284.1 GCA_017483125.1 Clostridia bacterium | reverse complement strand
TCGGTGGGTTTCCTCGTGAGCCTTCCCCAGCGGGGAAGGGGGACCACCGTAGGTGGTGGATGAGGAGAGCGGGTTTGTTTTTTCGTACGGGTGTATACGGAAACCCCTTGATACACCAAGAAAAATCATACCCGATACCGAACCGTAATTTGCTCTCCTCATCCACCGCTTCGCGGTCCCCCTTCCCCGCTGGGGAAGGCTCACGAGGAAACCCAACTCACCGATAAACCCAAATTTGAAGTCCTATTCCAATAAAGAAAAAGAAAGGATAATCAAGTCATGAATCACAACAACCATCAAGCGTCGGCTGTGCTGACCGATGCGGACGTCAAGGCCGCCGCCGAGGTGCTGAACCGCTATCGGGCGGGGAAGGCCCGTCTGGACAGCCGTATCTGCGAGGAGGCGGTGTGGTGGCGTTCCCGTCACGGGGGCGGCGCGCCCGCTGGGAGTACCCGTCAGGGGGTGAAGCCCGTGTCGGCGTGGCTCTTCAGCAGCATCAGCAACAAGCACGCCGATCTCTGCGACGCCATGCCCACCTGCGCCATTCTCCCCCGCGATCCCGACGACGAGGCCGAGGCTACTCTTCTGTCGGACATTCTGCCCGTCATCACCCAGCGGTGCGGCTTCCCCGAGACCTACGACCGCGGGGCCTGGAGCAAGCTCAAGCACGGGGTGGCGGCCTACGGAGTCTTCTGGAATCCCGCTCTGGAGAACGGGGTGGGAGACGTGGACATCCGTCGGGTGGATCTTCTCAATCTCTTCTGGGAGCCCGACGCGGGGGACATTCAAGAGAGTCCCAACCTCTTTCTGGTGGGGCTTTGCGACACCGCCGAGCTGCTCTCCCGCTACCCTCATCTGAAGGAGAAGCGGGTGGCCATGCGGGACGACGGCAGTCTCTTCACCCCCGACATGGGGGGTAGCTACCTCCACGGAAACGAGGGGGTGGGGGACAAGACCGCCGTGGTGGACTGGTACTACAAGCGGGTGGGGGCCGACGGCCGCACCGTTCTGCATTACGCCAAGTTCACGGGGGACGTTCTGCTCTACGCCTCCGAAAACGATCCCGCCTATGCCGAAAGAGGCTGGTACGATCACGGTCTGTATCCCATCGTACTGGATATTCTCTACCCCGAGGAGGGGAGCGCCGCGGGCTACGGTCTCATCGCGGTGGGGCGCAACCCCCAGGGCTACATCGACGAGCTGGACGGGCACATTCTGGAGTACGCCAACGCCGCCAGCCGCGTGCGCTACTGGGCCAAGCGGTCCTTGGGCGTCAACGAGAAGGAGTTTCTGGATCCCGACCGCCGCATCATTGAGGTGGAGGGAGATATCGACGAGGAAAAGCTCCGTCAGATCACCCTGTCCCCCATGGACGGTATGCTCACCGACGTGCGGCGGATGAAGATCGACGAGCTGAAGGAGACCACGGGCAACCACGACGTGGCCCAGGGCTCCACCGCGGGAGATGTCACCGCCGCCCAGGCCATCGAGGCCTTGCAGGAGGCGGGGAACAAGAGCAGCCGCGACATGATCGCGGGCACCTACCGCGCCTACACCGAGATCATGCGGCAGGTCATCGAGCTGCTGCGCCAGTTCTACGACGGAGTGCGGTGCTTCCGCATCACCGAGGGGGACGGCGGCAGACGGTACGTCCGCTACACCAATACAGGCTTGCAGGACAAGGTTACCGGAACGGGGGGCGACGGTGGGGAGACCTACCGCCATCCCGTGTTCGATATCGAGGTCCGTGCCGAGCGTGAGGATCCTCTGGATCGGGCGGGACGGAATCGGCTCATGCTGGAGCTGTACCGCGCGGGGCTGTTCGAGCCTGCCAATCGGGTAGCCGCCGAGAGGACTCTGTCGGGCATGGATTTCGACGGGATCGACGTTCTGCGGTCGGTGCTGGCGGGGACGGACGGCGGTGACACCGTCGGTGACGGAGCATGATCCGCATACGGGTCACCGAGCGGGAGGGAGGCTTTACGGTCTCGGCTTTCGGTCACGCGGGCTACGCGCCCCACGGGCAGGATATTGTCTGCGCGGGGGTGTCGGCTCTTCTGTACGGTCTGGTCTCTTTTCTGAAGGGCTCTCTGTCGATCGCGACGGCGGGGGGACCTTGCGGGGCGGGGGAATGCTCCCCGCTTCGGGTAGGGGAAGGGGACGGGCTGCTTGCGGTGGAGGTCACCTCCCCGCGGCCCTTGTACAGGGAGGCTCTGGATCTGACCGTGGCGGGGATCTCGCTGATCGCCGCCTGCTATCCCGCTTACGTGACGCTGGAGAACAACAGGAAAGGAGACGAGTATGAACCAAACTGAAAGCACCGAGGCTTCCGTCGTGGAGGCGGCTCCCGCAGAGGCCATGGAGGAGGGAGCCTCTTTGGAGGCCGATGCCGCGGAGGACGCGGGCCTTCTGTCCCAGGCCGAGGAGGTACGGGCTGTTTATCCCGATTTCGATCCCGCCGCCGCTCTGGAGGATCCCCTTCTGGGGGCACTTCTCCGCGGGGAGGCAAGGCCCACCCTGCGCCAGCTCTACGAGGCCACCCATCTGGAGGAGATCCTGGAGAGTCGGGTGGCGTCGGGGGTGCGGGAGCGGGTGGAGACCGCGGTTTCCGAGGCTGTGGCGGCCGCTGTGGCCACCGCTGTCCGTGAGACCGAGGAGCGGCTTCTCTCCCACATCCGCGCTCGCGGTCGGCGTCCCGCCGAGGTGGGGGCGGCAGGGGGCGCGGGGATCCGTATGCACCCCGCCGTGAACCGTCTGACCCGCAAGGAGCGGGCTATGCTTGCCAAGCGGGCCGAGAACGGCGAGACCATTCAATTCTGATTTTTAAGGAGGAGTAACATGAATTCCAACATCGCAGACAACGCTTTTCTGCAGCGCTTCGCCTCGGGTACCCACGTGCAGGGCACCGAGGGTGTTTCCAACAACGTCACCGGTGAGGTGACTCCCTACGGCGCGGGTGAGGGTCTGTCCGCCGAGATGCAGACCTACTACAGCGACTACCTCATCGACAACGCCGAGCCCTATCTGGCCCACGATCTCTTTGCCCAGAAGCACAAGATCCCCCGTGGCGCCAAGACCATTTCCTTCCGCAAGTACGATCCCCTGCCCAAGCGCATGACCCCCATCACCGAGGGCGTGACCCCCGACGGTCAGAACCTCCGTGTCAGCGTGGTGGAGGCCACCGTGGCCCAGTACGGCGGCTACGTGGAGCTGACCGATCTGCTCCTGCTCTCCGCCGTGGACAACAATCTCTGCATGGCCACCAAGCTGTTGGGTGCCCAGGCGGGCCGTACTCTGGACACCATCTCCCGTGAGGTGCTGGCGGGCGGTACCAACGTGCAGTACGGTGAGAACGCCGTCTCCGCCCGTTACCTGCTCACCGGCGGCAAGTCCTCGGGCAACCACTACCTGACCGTGGACTGCATCCGTCGGGCGGTGCGTTTCCTCAAGTCCCAGAACGCCGAGAAGATCAACGGCTCCTACGTGGCCATCATCCATCCCGACGTGTCCTACGACCTGATGAACGATCCCTCCTGGAAGTACCCCAACCAGTACGCCGACCCCGCCCACATCTTTGAGGGTGAGATCGGTAAGATCGAGGGTGTCCGCTTCATCGAGTCCTCCGAGGCCAAGATCTTCCACGCCCCCGATCTGGCCTCCGACGCCCGCAATCTCACCGTCAACGGCGCTGTGAGCGGTACCGCCAATATCAAGTTCGCGGGCTCTGCCAAGGGTGTCACCAAGGACGAGCTGGCGGGCCGTTGGGTGCTCATCGGCGGTCAGCGGGGCTACGTGGGCTCCAACACCGCCGACACCATGACTCTGTACACCGACTCCACCAAGACCGCCATTCTCCCCGTCAACTGCGAGGACAAGGCGGTGATCTATCCCGGTGAGGCGGGTGCCGAGGGCCGTGACGTCTACGCCACCCTCATCATGGGCGACAACGCCTACGGTACCACCCAGCTGGGCGGCGAGGGTCTGCAGCACATCGTCAAGCAGCTGGGCTCCGCGGGTACCTCCGATCCCCTGAACCAGCGCGCTACCGTGGGCTGGAAGGCGTCCAAGGTCACCGTCCGTCTGGTGGAGGCCTTCATGGTCCGTATCGAGACCGCCTCTACCTTCGAGTCCGGGGCGAACTGAGGGAAAGAAGAACGGGAGAACGAGGGGCTCTGCCCCTAACCCCGCATAAGGACCCTTTTGAAAAAGGGTCCTTATGGATTCCCTAAAACTTTCAATAACAAATTTGGAGGAATGATATGAGCAACGCAAAAACAAACGCCCCCATGTCCGTCATGGACACCGAGGCGTATCTGAACGAGTACGTGGCGGTGAAGCTGTTCCGTGACAACGACCGCTACAAGGACGACGTCTACGTGGCGGTCAACGGCCACAACTGCGTCATCAAGCGGGGCGAATGGGTCAAGATCAAGCGCAAGTTCGCCCTGGTTTTGGATCAGTCCGAGATCCAGGATATGCAGACCGCCGAGATGCTGGAGGCCGAGCAGGCCCGCTTCCGTGAGGCCGAGATCGCCGCGGGCTGACGGGATCCCTTACCCCTTCCGACCCGTCGGGAGGGGTATCTTTGAAAACAGAAAGGAGAAACCTTTATGACCATTGAAACCTGTGTGCGGTTGGTGGACGAGATGCTGCCCAACCGCGTGTCCGAGGCGGTGAAGCGCCGCCTTCTGGGGGAGGTGGAGGGGAAGGTACGGGTGGAGCTTCTGGGGGAGGAGCCTCAGGACGCTCCCTTCTTCAGTCCCGACACCCCCGCTGACACCCAGCTGGCCGCCCCCTACCCCTTCGATCAGCTCTACTGGCAGTACCTGCTGGCCATGGTGAGCCACACCTGCGGTGACAACGTCCGCTACGAGAACACCGCCCTCCTCTTCAACGCCTCCTACCAGAGCTACGGCAAGTGGCTCAAGAGAAGGGGGGCGTGACCATGTATTCTGTTCTGGAGCAGGCAAGGACCCCTCTGCGGGACGGGCGGGGCACCGCGGTCTTCCGCCGTCTGTACCTCTGCGACACCGAGGGGGACATTTCCGCTCTTCCCGTCACCGACGCGCCCGGATCGGGGGCTCTGGTGGCGGACGGGGGGCGGCTCTACCTTTTGGATCACGGTCGGGTATGGAAGCGCGCCGACGCCGCGGCGGGAATGGGAGGCGGCCTATGGAAAAGCTGATTTTGACCTGCGGGCGGTATCTCCCTCCCTCCGCGGGGGACTCCGAGGCCCGTATCGCGGCGATGGAGTCCTATCTCGCCCGCCTCAGCGAGGAGCTGGAGGTGCTGATGGGGGAGATGGATCGGGTGCTGACGGCTTTGGAGGGCTTGCTTCCCACTGCGGCGGATTCTGCCGAGGCGGTCTCCGAGTCGGGCACTCCTTTGGAAGGAGGTGCGTGACATGAATTTGGGTAAGATCGGCAAAAAGGATCCCACCCTGCACGACGGCCTTCCCGTCAGACTCCCCCGCGCTCCCAAGCGGGTGCTTCTTGGTTTGGGGCGTGACTGGGGCATGGACACCCCCTTTGGCGGGGGGAAGGTATTCGGCGAGGGGGTCAATCTCTCTCCCCGACGGGGGGATGAGCCTGCCACACGTCTGCCCCGCGGGGTATTTTCGAGGGGACTCGGCGGGGGGACTCCCCACGGGATGGTCTTCTTCGGCGGCTCTCTGATCTTCGCCCAGGGGACGGGGCTGTACGCCACGGCGGACGGGCAGGCGGTCCACTCCTTGGGGGTAGTCAGCGACACCGACAAGAGCTTTGTCATTTTCGGTGACCGTCTGTACATTTACCCCGACAAGCTCTGCATGGACAGGGGGGGAATGCCCAGGTCTCTGGAGCTGGACACGGGGGTGATCCCCGAGGCGGAGTTCAGCGGCAACACCCTCCGTCTGCCCGCGGGCTACAGCTGGTCGGAGCTGGGCTTTGAGGTGGGGGACTGCCTGCGGGTGGTGAGTGCCGACGACGACACCCCCGCTCCCGAGGGCTACTACCGCATCCAATCCCTCCACGCGGGGGTGGCCACCATGGCCCAGAGCTTTCCCTCCAGCTACACCAGCGACGCCCGCTTTTTGCGGGTGGTGCCCGACCTGACCAGATGCTGTGTCAACGGGGATCGGATCTACGGCATCGCGGGGAGAAAAATCCACGTCAGCGCGGCGGGGAGTGCCACCGACTTCTACAGCCGCTCCGTAGGGGATGGCCGACACGCCGTGACTCTGCAGAGCGACACCGAGGGGGATTTCACCGCTCTGTCCCCGTGGCAGGGCTACGTGGTCTTCTTCAAGGCGAACCGCGTTTGCAAGCTGCTGGGCAGCCGCGCCGACAGCTTTGTCCTGCAGGACAGACAGGGGGTGGGTGTGCCCGCGGCCTTGGCCAACACCCTCTGCGAGGTGGGGGACGCCCTCTACTACGCTACCGAGGGAAGCGTGCGGCGGTATCGGGGGCAGGAGACCGAGTGGGTCTGCGCTCTGGACGGCAAGGCGGCCACGGGAGGCTGCGGCGGTACCGACGGGCGGGGGTACTACCTCTCGGTGACCGCTGACGGGGCGCGGGGGATGAGCCTCTACCTCCCCGACGGGGGGAAGTGGTATCCCGAGGATGACCCCGCGGTGGGGGCCATGCTCTGCCACGGGGGCCGGCTGTGGATGCAGACCGAGACGGGCATGATCCTGCGGACCTCCTCCGAGGGACGGCGGGACGGGGAGATCTCCTCCGAGGAGCTTTTGTCGGGCCCCGTCAAGGCCTCCATGACTCTGCTCCCCGACCGTCCCGAGGCTCCCGCGCGGGTACGGCTGACGGCTCTGTGGCTCCGCGCCACGGGGAAGACGGGTAGCTTGAAGGTCTACGCCGCCTACGCCGACGGAGCCGCGGGGGTGGACGCCGATGCCACCGAGGAGGTTCTTTTGGGTGAGTTTTCCGCCCCCATGACCGACCGACGGCTGACGGTGCCGGTTCTGGCGGGGCTGTGCGATGCCGTGACGGTGCGGGTGGAGACGGTTGGTGAG